>JAKSBL010000226.1 GCA_022361115.1 Spirochaetota bacterium
TGACCCGTTTTATGAGCTGGAAAACATCCGATGGACAAACCGAAGCCTCTCCTTTGATCGGACAGTTGGAAACCATGATCAAAGGGATGCTGAATAAAGCAACAATGCTGGATCTGATCCGCCATTTTATTATTTTTGAAAAATCTACAACCTCTTCCCCTTTAGGGGATCGAGGGGCTAATCAAGGGGCCATTACAACAGTTACTACCATCAAAAAACTGGCAGCCTATCATCAATACTATGCAGTCAATAAAGCTGTGTTATCGACTATCAGAGCTACCGGTCATATTAATGAGACCAGTGTAACAGCTATGGATAAATTAAAGGGATATGTAACGGATCAAAAAAAGATACAGGAATCCTTTGGGGACCGTAAAGGCGGAGTTGTTTGGCACACTCAAGGATCGGGGAAATCCCTGTCTATGGTTTTTTATACCGGTAAAATTGTGTTGGCTCTGGATAATCCGACGATTGTAGTTATTACCGATAGAAATGACTTGGACGATCAGCTCTTTGACACCTTTGCTTCCTCAAAGCAGTTGTTACGGCAAGAGCCGGTACAAGCGGATAATCGGGAGCAGTTAAAAAATCTATTGAAAGTGAACTCCGGGGGAATTGTATTTACAACTATTCAAAAGTTTCAACCCGATGAAGGCAATGTTTATGAAACACTATCTGAGCGAAATAACATTGTTGTAGTTGCCGATGAAGCCCATCGTACCCAGTATGGTTTTAAAGCCAAGACTGTTGATGATAAAGATGAGCAAGGTAATATTGTTGGTCAGAAAATTGTTTACGGATTTGCCAAATATCTGCGTGATGCATTACCTCATGCTACTTATTTAGGATTTACCGGTACTCCTGTGGAAAAGACCGATGTTAATACACCGGCTGTTTTTGGTAACTATATCGATATTTATGATATTGCCATGGCTGTGGAAGATGGGGCTACAGTACGGATATATTATGAAAGCCGTTTGGCTAAGATTAGCCTAACTGATGAGGGAAAGAAGCTTGTATCTAATCTGGATAAAGAGCTCACAGAGGAAGATCTAACTGATAGTCAGAAAGAAAAAGCAAAGTGGACAAAGCTGGAGGCTTTAATCGGTAGTGAGCAAAGAGTCAAGCAAGTAGCCAACGATATTGTTAACCATTTTGAACACCGTCAAGAAGTGTTTGAAGGGAAAGTAATGATTGTTTGTATGTCCCGAAGAATAGCAGCTGAACTATATAAAGAAATCGTTGCATTAAAACCTGAGTGGCACAGTAATGATTTGAAAAAAGGTGCTATTAAGGTTGTTATGACAGCTAGTTCATCAGATGGTCCTGAAATCAGTAACCACCATACTACTAAAGAGCAGCGGCGTAATCTTGCAGATCGGATGAAAGATACCGATGATGAGTTGAAACTGGTTATAGTTCGGGATATGTGGTTGACTGGTTTTGATGCTCCCAGTATGCATACTCTCTATATTGACAAACCGATGAAGGGGCACAATCTGATGCAGGCCATCGCCAGAGTAAACCGGGTTTATAAGGATAAACCTGGAGGGTTGGTTGTAGATTATTTGGGTATAGCCTCTGATTTAAAAGAAGCACTTTCTTTCTACTCCGATAGCGGCGGCAAAGGTGATCCTGCCGAAACACAGGAAAGAGCTGTACAAATGATGTTGGAAAAAATGGAAGTGGTATCTCAGATGTATCATAACTTTCCCTATGAAAATTATTTTGATGCAGATACAGGACAAAAACTCTCTATAATCCTTGCTGCAGAGGAGTATATTTTAGCTCAAGATGATGGAAAAAAACGATATATCAATGAAGTCACTGCATTGTCACAGGCTTTTTCTATTGCGATTCCTCATGAAGTAGCTATGGACTCTAAGGATGAAATATCTTTTTTTCAGGCCGTTAAGGC
Organism: Spirochaetota bacterium; assembly: GCA_022361115.1. GTDB lineage: Bacteria > Spirochaetota > GWE2-31-10 > GWE2-31-10 > GWE2-31-10 > JAKSBL01. The sequence goes on from JAKSBL010000226.1 coordinate 1,919, forward strand.
ACGCTTAGCCAAGTTTGATCACACTGGATCTGGCAAAACTGATGATGAGATTGAAACTGCGATCAGACAAGTTATTGATAAAGCATTGGTTTCTGAACAGGTGATCGATGTATTTGATGCAGCGGGAATAAAAAAGCCTGATATATCGATCCTTTCAGAAGAGTTTTTACTTGAAGTAAAAAACATGGAACATAAAAATGTTGCTCTTGAAGTATTAAAGAAACTCTTAAATGATGAAATAAAAACTAGAACCAAAACAAACTTGATTCAAAGTAAAACCTTAATGGAAATGTTAGAGAACTCGATTAAAAAATATCATAATAAAATCCTGACTGCTGCAGAAGTAATTGAGGAGCTCATTAACATAGGTAAAGAAATCCGGGAGATGGATGAGGAGCCTAAAAATTTGGGGCTAACCAGTTTTGAGTATGCTTTTTATACTGCTGTTGCCAGTAATGAAAGTGCTCAAGAATTAATGGGTAAAGCTAAGCTAAGAGAACTGGCAGTAGTTCTATTTAATAAAGTAAGAGAGAATGCTTCTATTGATTGGACAATTAAGGAAAGTGTTAAAGCAAAATTGAAGGTTATTGTGAAGCGAACTCTCAGACAGTTTGGATATCCACCAGATATGCAAAAGCTAGCCACTGATACGGTTTTAAAACAAGCTGAGCTGATTGCCAATGAGTTAACTAATGAAAAATAATTGCCTTCATTCGGCATCCTTCCTCATTACGGCTAGACTGGTTCTTCAGAGCCTTTTAGATGGTTGCAGCCAGTCATCCCCCACATTAAACAAATCAACTGGAAAAATCCTTTACTTTAAATGAGCATTATTTTATATTTTTGAAAGTGCAAGGCTTTATTTCTACTTCTTGAAAACCTGCACTTAGGTGATTATTTAGAGGTTAAAATTGGTTAAATTTGGCGATTTTAGATCACCTAAGTATCGTTAGTCACAATTAATTTTTATAAATATTATTCGGATATCTTAAATGAAAGTAATTATTGGATCTGATAACACCAAAAAAGAAGGGTGGATAAATACTCAAAAAGGGGATTTAAATTTATTATCACTTGATACTTTTAGTAATATGTTTCCTGAAAAAAATATAGATTGTTTCCTGGCAGAACATGTTTGGGAGCACCTGTCATTTGAAGAAGGAATCATGGCTGCAAAAAATTGTTACAAGTATCTTAAACCTGGTGGTTATTTACGAATTGCAGTTCCGGATAAAAACTTCAGAAATGAATGGTATCAAAATATTGTGCAAGTCGGAGGACCTGGTCCTGAGGATCATCCTGCATTTACTCATAAAATTGTTTATGATTATAAATTACTGGAAAGAATGTTAATTGAAGCAGGTTTCATTACAAATTTATTAGAATATTGTGATGATGATGGTAATTTTATTTATAAATACTGGAATCCAGAAGACGGGTTTATTGGGCGGTCATTAAGATTTGATACCAGAAATACAAGTGATAAAATAATGATGATTTCAATTATTGCTGATGCCTACAAACCTATAAAAATTAAATGTGTCTAACTGCAAATAAATGTAATAATTTGCTTAGATTTTTTATTTCCAAACAATTCTTTTGCTTTTTTCTAAAGTGATTATCATATCTTTTCCTAAGTGGATATTAGATCTACTTAAAAAATTTAATACATATTCAATATTTCTTTAGAAATTGGTAAAACTTGACACAATAGATTGCTAAAGGTTTTTCTGCTAATAAAATTATTCTCTTTTCATTACTTTAGATCTATGATAATATTAAATTGACTGAGCCTCAGGCTCCTGTAATCCATTATCTGCCAAATTTATCAAAGGATAAAATATAATGAAGAGCAGGATATCAACCGCCACAGAAATCTTAAATTTCAGGATCGAAGATATCTGGGATACTATTACGGATAATAAGAATTGGCAATGGCGAAGTGATCTTCAAGATCTCAAAATAATGAACGATAAGGAATTTATCGAATATGGCAAAGGCGGATTGGAGATTAACTTCACAATAACAAAAAAAGAAACTGGGTGAAATATGAAATCAGTTGATGAGATAATCGCTGAACTGACACAACGGAGCAGTGAAAAATACAAGATGAATGTTGTCCGCATGGGCATACCAGAGAATTACAGTATAGGTGTACCGACATCAGACATTCGAAAACTTGGAAAATCAATAGGAATTTCTCACCAACTGGCACTTGAACTCTGGACAACGCAATATCATGAGGCCCGGCTCTTATCCATAATAATTATGGATATCCGGGAAATAGATCATCATTTTATTGAGAAGTTGATGAAAGATGTTATTTCCTGGGATTTATGCGATCACATTTGTAAAAATCTAATAGTAAATCTGACCAGTTACGAAGATTTTATTTTTAAATGGTGTAATGAAGAAAAGATGTATTTAAAACGTGCTGCTTATTGTTTAATCAGTTCTTCTGTTATTAAATTCAAAAATATTGATGATGAGAAAATCGATAATTATCTTGAACTTATTAAGCTCCACAGTGATGATTCAAGGATTCATGTAAAAAAGGCCATAAGCTGGGCCTTAAGAGAGATTGGGAAAATGAATCACCACTCTCACGATAAAGCCATATTAACTGCTTACGATTTATGTGAAAATACTGATAAGAATAGAAACTGGGTAGGAAAAACATCCTTAAAGGAATTAAATGAATTAGTTTCTATTAATGAAAGAAAGCGGTTGATATCCTCTAAAACAAAAATGGGAAAACTAAGTTCATGATGAATTCATCTACTAGTAGCTGTGTAAAATTACCCCTTAAGCTAAACATGAAAACTAAAAGAACAAAACTTATTGAAATTGCGGAAAAACTTGCTCTTACACCATTACATGGCAAAATAATGGGAATGGAAGCAAATATAGCTCCAATAATAAATCACTTTCCAAATCCAACACTCAAAGAATTTAATGGTAAATGGTGTGCTGCATTTGTTTATCATTGTCATTATTTAGCAGGCTATGCTATTCCATTTAGATGCAAAAATCGAAAAATCGGGACTTTTGCAGGTGTTAAAGCCTGGTTACAGTGGGCAAAATTTAAAGAAAACAGTTTTTACTTTTCAGCCTCCAACAAAAAGTTCAAACCTGCACCTGGAGACATAGTAATATATGATAGAGTATTTGATCCGGGACCACATGATCATATTGGTATAATATTAAAAGTTAAAAATCATATAATTAGAGTTGCAGAAGGAAATGTTAATAACCTGTCTACTATTATTGAAAGAAAAACAGATAGTCATGTAAGAGGCTATATTCGTATTCCAGATGATTACAAAGAAAAAAATTGATTTATAAATAATCAACGAGGTGACTTCACATAACTAGTCCTAACTGCAGGCTATTCACAATAGATTGCTTTGATTTTCTCTGCGAATAATAATCTGTTTAATAAATTAAAGATTTATGCTATTATCAAGTAGATTTTATTTTAAAATTACGCAATCTACTGCACTTACCTCTGATCCGTCAGGTGCCATTTAATTTTGCGATTTGGAATATATATAATAGGAAACATATGAGTTGGGACGTTTTATTTGTTAAATTTCCAAATAACATTAATTCAATAGATGAAATTCCTGGTGATTACAATCCTGGAAGTTTATGCACAAGACAATATTATGAAGAGATGATATTTAATTTATTTCCGAATATTGATGAAAATAATGATAGATCATGGATGATTTTAGAAGATGATTCATATTCTATTGAATTTAGTGCTGGTACTGGTGAAATGTTAGATTCATTAATGCTTCATATACGCGGAGATGAAAAAGCACTTAAAGTTATAAAAAATATTTGTGATTTTACAAACTGGAAAGCATTCGATACTACTACAGGAGATCTAATAGATTTTGATAATAATCCTGATGAAGGATTTTCTCAATGGCGAAATTTTAAAAACAAAGTAATTGCAGATAATACACCTCTTAAAGGAATAAAAATATCAACTAAAAATAAAAATGGTGACAATTTTGATAATAAATAAATTTTGAAATAATGCAAAATAAAACGGTCCCTAACTGCAAATAAATGTCATAATTTGCTTAGATTTTTTATTTCCTTATGATCACCCTTCAAAATTATTAAATTGTGATATAATCAAGGAGACTGTGCTTCGATTAATCGCAAAATACTACATTTATTTGCTATCCGTTACATGATATACTGCAAGGGAAGATTATGGCAATAGAAAACACAATTGAAATATTGGGAAAAGATGATAGAATAATCAATAATTATTTCTGGAAATCAGAGAACAAAGCTTCAAATTTAGCAATCTTTTTTCCAGGATTTAGATATCCAACTGAAGCTCCGTTATTTCATTTTTTGAAACTTCACCTGATAAAAAATAATTTTGATGTTTTCGCAATTGAATACAGGTATAATGAAATTCCAAATTTTTTAAATTTAAGTGCTAATGAACAAGATGATTACTTGTACAAAGAAATTAAAATAATAAAAAAAGTATTAGAAACTTTATCTGATTATTCAAAGTACTGCTTTATCAGTAAATCATTGGGAACAACAATTTTATATAATATGGTCAAGGAAAATTTACAAATATTCAAGAAAAAAAATAGTCAATGTATTTGGTTAACACCATTTGAAAAAAATAAAGAAATAATTGAATTATTAGCTGCCGAAGAAATTAATTCAATTTATATAATTGGAAAAGACGATCGTGGATACCATCCTGATTTGAATAACCAAATATCAGATAAAAATTATGTTAAAATTTTAGAAATCAGCAACGCAGGGCATCTACTTGAAGATCAAGAAAATGTATTGCAAACTATTGCCAATAATAAACAAGCAGTAAAATTTTGTATTGATAATTTGATCGCTTAATTGCATCAGTACATCATGTAACTTGCGGTAATGATGCAATTTTTTTTGCAGATTGTACTTTACTTGAATTGATTTTTCCTTTTTAAAGAAGACCAATTTTCAACGGAATCGTCCATGGACTTTTGGGGAGTTGAAACAAAACCAGTCGGACACTAAACATAACCAACTCTAATTAGAGGTGAAGTGTGATAGATTACTATACTTTTTTCTAGTTATAAATTAACTGTTCTGATAATTATTAATTTATGTTACGATTAAAAAGATTTGAGGTATAAATTACGCAATCTACTCACTTACCTCTGATCCGTTAGGTGCAATAATGGACAAGACTTTGATGGAAAAAATCCCGTCGTTCTTGTCCGGAATAGGAAAAATATGGCAATACCAAATTATCAATTAATTATGAAACCTTTGCTAGAATATTTAGCAAAAAATCCGAACGAACATAGAATGCAGGATATATTAGTAGTTATTTCTGACCATTTTAATTTGACAGAAGAAGAAAAAAATGAATTATTACCTAGCGGACAACAAACAGTAATTGTTAATAGACTTGGTTGGGCTAGAACGTATTTAAAAAAGGCAGGTTTACTGGAAGATCCCAAAAAAGGCTATGTCAAAATAAATCAAAAAGGTCTTGAAGTCATTAATAATAAACCCAAAGAGGTAAATAATAAATTCCTAAAACAGTTTGATAGTTTTAAAGATTTTAAAAAAAGAAGATCAAAACAATTAGTAACGAATTCTGATGATGAAAATCAAGAAACTGAATCTTTATCACCTAAAGAAATGATTGAAAAAGGAATAGATTTACTTAATGCAGATTTAGCTGAAGAATTATTAAAAAAAATATACAGAAATACACCTGAATTTTTTGAAA
>JAKSBL010000095.1 GCA_022361115.1 Spirochaetota bacterium
ATCATCAGTTCCGTCATGGTCAAAGTCGACAAAGCGTACCCCTAAATCTCCCTTGCCGTCAGCACTGATATGCCAGGGAGGAAAAAACTTTTGGTCTGCCAATGCCCAGCCGTTTCCGGTGTTCCGGTATGCCCCGATTTGATGGTTATTGGGATCTCCGTCAACACCATATCTATAATAGATCATATCATCAGTTCCGTCATGGTCAAAGTCGACAAAGCGTACCCCTAAATCTCCCTTGCCGTCAGCACTGATATGATGATCAGGCACATAAAATGCTTTCTGTTGAACAGCATAAATATAATCACCAGATTGAGTATAGTTAATATTTTCTCCATTTAAGGAAACAGATGTTGCATTTGGGGCCCAAATTGCAATCCCATTCAACGGATTATCATCAGCAACGATTAAGTTATCTCCAAAAATTTTCAATTCATTATTGTCCCAGACAACACCAATATTGGGTATCTGTTTTGCTGAATCTATTAAAATGATATTATCTTTTTTTAAGCAGGATGCATCTACCAGGCTGGCAAACCTAATTTCATCTGCTATATCCGTTTGGATAAAAGATAGCTTTCCAGAAAACTGGTAATCATCAAAAATTGTTTCTTCATAAACGATATTTTCATTTGCGGTGATTTTATCTTCATGGGACAAAAAATAGTACCCGATATCATCGGCAGCATCACTACTGATCACTTTTAAAGCAGTTGCAGAGGAAAGTGACGAGACTGACAATCTTTCTATGCTGATTTTACCAGTTGATGATACGTCTTTTGGATAAAGTACAGTATCAAAGGAAACATTACCGGTTTTTTGTTTTGTATAGGTACCATATTTTGCATCCTGGTATTGATTTAAATATTCAGAATAATAACCGTCTCTAATTATCGGTTCCTCACCATAGATACTGGTATTGACAAAGGTTTCCGGATCAGCCGGAATCACTTGTAAATTTGCCCCACTGGTAAAATTGGTTTCAATTCTTTTGGAATTGACATTCAGTTCTATGTTTGCTTCCGGTAAAAAATGCCAGGATTGTCTATAAACATTTTCTTCAACCGATTGACCTGCATCAATATAGTCGGAAACAATCCAAAAATTTGCATATTTATTAAAAAAAACATTACGGTAATGTAAAAATCCCTCATTTGCATTGGTCGAGCCTTCATAAAAATCAAATATTTTAGTGGCAGTCCAATCATGTATTTTTTGCTGCGATTTTTCCGATTCATCATAACCTATAATACTGGTTCCGACTTCGATAAATTTGTCTGCCGATCCCTGGGCTTTATTATTAATTTCGATAGTATTATGTGCCTCTGTAGAAAACCTGATTTGATTGATTATGCTCATTTGAGATTCCGTTGTTGTATCGGATGCATACATATACCTGCCGGAATCTATTAATAATCTGTTATTGTCAGCATAGGCAACAACGCTTAATAAAGACGGGTGTCCCATCACACCGGTATGATTTGAAATCAGCATATAAGTGTCGGTTTCATCCCAACCGGTCTTCATAACAGCTGTTTTATGGTCAGGATAGAGAATGGAAGTATATTCCGGTTTGGTGCCTTGCAAGCCGTCTGTACCAAAGTATTTTAGTATTTGATTATTATAATATTGACCAATTTGATTAACCAGCCCTCTTGTAATACAATAACCTGCATCTCCAATTTGTGTATCTATACCATTTGGATAACTAACATCCATAATAAATTTTGCAAGTTTTTCGATACTGTCCCTTATTTCGGAATCCGGGAATTGTAATTCATGGATTAATTGATACAAGAAATACAAACTGACTGAACTATATCCTGTTGATCCCTCAATATAACCTCCGTCATCAAATATCAGATTATCAACCATATTTGATATTCTGGATTTGGCCAGATTCGAATAATCTAGTTCATCATATTGTTGTGATATATTATATAAAGCACTGCATTCCAGAAAACCCCAATTATCGTTAGGTTGAAAATAGTCCGGAACATTTGCCAACAAATTAGCAATTAAGATTAGATTTTCCTTCAAAATCGAATCCAGAAGTTCATGTGAGAAAGTATAATTATCACTAGTATGATCATATAATTTTAACCATCTATTGACCCTGAACGAAGTATCAAAACATGTGTGATATATAGCATCATTAATATTTGGATTTGTACTATTAGTAGTATCAATTATGAAATCTTCAATTAATTGTAGAAGATGTGTGATATATGCATCATTATTTTCTTCTTTGTCTGCACGCAATAAAACATCCATAAAATAAAACCGGGTCAAAAAACTTCTATTGTTAACGGAATAACCTTTATCCCATGAGCTATTTTCATAATATCCTGGTATTAACCAGCTAACTGCATTTTCAGTTCTGGGAAAAGTGATGGTAGTTCCGTTATGATTTTCCCATTTTAGGTCATTCTCATTCCAGATATTATTATCAGCCTTAAAAACCATAATTTTATAATCACCTGGTTCTGCGCTATTGATTTTTTTTCCATATAAAACTAATTTAGCAGAACTTACATTATTGGTAATATTGGAAATATCGAATTTTATATAAGTTTTCCTAGTCGTATTATCAAAAGGAGCGCCGCTTGCTTTTATCATTAAGCCGGTATCGGAACCAAAATTTGTAGAAAGATTAGCTTCTCCGCCCAGGATATAGGTATCATCTGAAGCAAGAATGTTTATTGAATTATCAATCTTTAATGTCGGTTTGAATTCATCAGCTATGTTTCTTTCCTTGCTGTAGAAATAGGCAGCCGATTCTCCTTTATAGCGTCCCATTAATAAAAAAGAAATAGAGTCAGCAGTGGAATAATTATTATTGATTAATCCGGTTACATCAAGTTCGATAAACTGATAATTTTCAGTGACGGAAACAGTACCGGCATATTCATCGTCCCCAAGAACAAAAATATTGTCTATTAAAAGGTCTGCAATTTTGGTATTATAATTAGCAAAAACAAAACTGCCCAGCAATAGCAATTTAAAAAATATAAAAAACA
>JAKSBL010000673.1 GCA_022361115.1 Spirochaetota bacterium
CTTAAGGATGTTATTTTATACTTATTAAAAAAATATCTAAATTTTACCTTTTGTTTTAATTATATCATCCATATATAATTACTATATATTGTAAAGTATTATAAAATATAAAAAAAACTTTTTACAAAAGTAAAAAATAGTTCAGTTATAGACAATTTGCAAGAAATATTGTATTATCTGGGCTACTTTTAAACAAGGAAATTTCAAGTATAATTAAGGAACAATAAATGAGAAAACAATTAACAATATATTTATTACTAATCAATTTCTTGATCTGTTTATCGGCAGTCGAACCGGTTTCGGTCTCAACTTTTTTTACTGAAAAAGATTTAGCCAGATTAAATAACCAGGAAATCATCACCCGAATGATGGTAAAAGGCGATCATGTTAATGAAAATACAGACTTATCTATTCCTGTTCCTTCTACAAAATATGCTAATGAAGATTTTTCAGTCTACGAAGTCATTTCTGATGAAAAAGCCTTTATCCCTTATGCTCTAAATGAACAATCAAAATTAAAATTTTACCAGACAATTACTTCCTATTCTCAACTATCCAATGTTAAATACTGGCACAGAGTGGATGATCGGACAAAAGTTTATCTGGAAGAATGCTATACTGTAGAATCTAATAGAAACAACAAAAAAATTGCAGATCCCCAATATACAAAAATCGAACCCAAAGTTACCAGTTATATTATTCAGCAAGACAATAAATTTGGTAAGTTAAAATACCGATCTGAAGTATTTAATGAAGGCAATAATTTTATCATTGTGAATACTTGTACTCAACCTATAGCAAAATTTGTAATTAGAATTTGTAATAAAGAAGAATTTAAAAACATAACTTATTTTATTTATGACGAAGAAAAACAGGGTTTTTATTATTATACTGTCATGCTGATGCGAATCAGGATGGAAGCTATTTTAAAAAGACTTTATCCTGGAACATTTTCAAACCGGCTAAGAGGTGCAACCGTTCACATGGCTGGTTTATTAGGATTAGATTGGTCAGATAAAGTCAACCCCTGGGATTATAAAAAATTAGATCAGGGATATTATAGGAATTTTTAAATATAATGGATTATAATGATTAGCATGATCAAGCAACAGGCAAATGATTTACCAGAAATTAAAGGCATTCTCTTTGCCATGGGCCAGTCAGTCCTAACCTCTGTTAATTTAATCACTGAAGCAATTGAAATGGAGAACTCTGAATCATTAACAATGATTGAAACTCTGGAACCAGAATTAGACCAATTGCAAATTGAACTGGATGCTGCCTGTTTGAAAGAAATCAAAAAAAACAAAAATACAAAAAAAGAATTACAATATATCTGGGGTTTCTTAAGATGTGGTATTCATCTGGAAAGAATTGGTGACCTCTGTTCTGTAGTTGCCAGGCATTTAAAAAAAATTCTTTCTTTCAAGGAAGATATTTATGAGCTCAATGAAGTGGTGTTTTTAGCAAAATATATCAATGAATTAATCGAAAAAGCTATTATGTCTTTAGTTGAAGAAAAAAACCAACTAGCTTATGAAGTCATGGATAAAGAAAAAACCACCCGTTCTATCCGAAATATGATCTATAAAACCTCAGTGGAATTAATGAGAAACGATAATGGCTATGTGCCTATCAGCATGTCTTTAGTTTTTATCTGCCGAAACCTAGCACGTATTGGAGAATTGTCAAAAAATCTGGCAGCAAATACCATTTTTTTAACCGAAGGCAAAGATGTAAGATATTCCCATATTATTGATGTTCTTTGAATTCTCTGATTTTGTGAATAAAACTTTTTTTTAATAAATAATGTTGAGGTTGATTGAATCCTGAATCTTGCTGCATAAACTCTGTTGCATCAATTGTTGCTTTTTTTAATAATGCCAAGTCTTTATTGATATTTGCCAATTTTATGTTTAATAAACCAGACTGACGAGAACCAACATAATCCCCTGGACCGCGCATAAATAGATCTGCCTCGGCAATTGCAAAGCCATCTGTCTGATTTTTAATGAGTTCCAGCCTTTTTTTACCCTCTTCACTAATATTGTCCATATTAGCAATCAATACCATATAACCCTGTTTATTATTTCTCCCTACCCGTCCCCGGAGTTGATGTAGGGTAGCTAAACCATAATTATCTGCATTTTCAATGACAATCACATTTGCATCAGGTATATCCATACCAACTTCAACCACTGTGGTTGCTGCTATCATTCTAATTGTGCCAGATCGAAAATCATCCAATATTTTTTCTTTTTCTTCTGATGAAAGGCGGGAATGAATAAAAGCTGATCCTATTTCCTGATAAAGTAAAGATAATTTTTCATATTGTGAGACTAAATCTTTGTAGGCTAACTTATCAGATGGGTCAATCAATGGATAAACAAAAATAACTCTCCCCTCTTCCTTTTTAATGGTTTCTTTTATCCAGGTATGCATTTTTTCTACCCGATCTGTATCATCATCAATCAGCCAGGTTTTAACCTCCTGACGCCCCTGGATTCTACCTTTCATCATAATCAGATCCAGATCTCCATACAAAGTGAGTGCCAGACTCTGGGGAATCGGAGTTGCAGTCATTAATAACTGATCAACAGCATTCCCCTTTGATTGCAATTTTAATCTCTGTTCTACACCAAAACGGTGCTGTTCATCAATAATGGCTAAGCCTAGTTTGTGGTATTCTACATCTTGTGAAAAAACCGCATGAGTCCCTATAACCAGTTTGATCTCTCCGCTGAATAATCCCTGTAAAATATTGTCTCTTTCCCGCTTATTTAAAGAACCGGTTAATAATGCTATGTCAAGTTTTAAATTTTTCACCATTTTTTTAATCGTTTTATAGTGTTGAATGGCCAGAACTTCGGTCGGAGCCATAAAAACACACTGTTCACCAGTAGCAATCACTTCCAAGGCAGAAAGCAAAGCAACAATGGTTTTACCAGATCCCACATCTCCCTGCAGTAGTAAAGAAACAGGCTCATCACTAAACAAAGCATTTTTAATTTTTGCAATTGCTTCTTGTTGATAAGAAGTCAGAGTAAATGGAAGGGATTGTAAAGCTGTATCAACTAAATGATTATCCACTCTTTTTCTTTCTTTTGTAATACGGGCCCTTTTTTCCTTTTCTGCTAACAAAAAAAGCTTTTGATAGAAGAACTCCTGGTAAACCAGTCTTTTTTTTGCAGAATAATATTCTTTATATTCCTCTGGAAAATGGATCTGTTGGAAAGCTGCTTTTAAAGGAATCAATTGATTTGCCTGACAGACTGCTGATGGTAAATCATCTTCTAATTCTGGAATATACTTTGTCAAAGCCTGTTGAACTGCTAACCGTAAATGTTTTTGTAATAATCCTTCTGTTAGTGAATAAATGGGAATAATGCGGCTGATGGTTTCAGTAGCAATGGATTCAAATTCAAAAGAGGAACACTGGATTTCATTATATTGAAAAAAAAATTTTCCTGTTATAAAGTATACTTCTCCTGGTATGAGCTGTTTACTCAAAAAATTACGGTTAAAACAGAGAAGAGCCCCATAAGAAAGGCCATCATGGATCAAAATTTTTAAAAATTGGCGATACCGATTTTTGCCAATTAATCGGTGTTCAATCACCTTTGCTTTAACTGTCACAGATTCTTGTTTTTTTACAGCTGCAGCTAAAGAGACAGGATTCCTTCGATCTGAATAAGTTCGGGGAAAATATCTTAGAAGTTGAGCAATATTAGTAATACCGAGTTTGCTAAAGCTACTTTCCAGTTTTTTACCAACCCCTTTTAACGAAGTAAGCGGTGTTGTCAACTCTGAAAAGATCAAAATTTACTCTGCCTGATAGATTCTATATAATTGGCTTCTAAACCAGCCAATGAATTTAAAAAAATATAAAATATAAAATTTTTTACCATCATTAACAGGAGAATAATAACGATAAAAAGTCCTAGATAAATACGATCAGCATGTTTATGTCGAATGGGTATTATTCTTCGCAACCGCATCACCCAGGGATCAAAAATGGAACGAAGAGTCGTCATTAATGGGTGATAGGTATTAGGAGACATAATATTAAAAAGTAACAAAATAGCAACACAAATCACACAGATAAACAAAAAGTAATCCAGCGCCATTGAAGCAATATCAACAAATAAAATGATTGGATAAAAAGGGGTAATTGGTCTTTGCATAATCATTAATTCATTCACTAATCTTAAGCTAACCATTAAGATTATGATAGGTATTAAAATAGATGCATCAAAGATGCCGAACCGTATGGGAAAATGTTTGCGAAAATAATCTAATACAGGATCGGTATAACGATAAAAAGTTGAAAGCCAGCGTGAATGTGGCAGAGACAGCCAGGATAATATAATCCGGACAGTTAATGCTAATATCAATAAAGAAATTAATGCAGCTAAAAATTTTCCTAAAACAACCATTCCTTCCTCTTTCCCGGTAATTTATAAGTTTTAAATTGAAAATAATCTAATTTTGAAGATTCATAAGGAGAAATATAATAAAAATTAGGATTAATTGCAAATATTTTTCAGGTTTAAATGGATTATTTACTTTTTTCAGAATCTGCTAAAATTGGAAATGTAACAATCATTTTTGTTCCCGTCCCTGGTTTACTCTCAATATCCAGTTTACCACTGTTTTTTTCAACAAAGTCAAGGATGAGCAATAAACCTAAGCCCGTTCCTTTTTCTCCCCTGGTTCCAAAGGTAGAGACCACCTCTTTTTCTGTCATAATTTTATCGATCTGCTCCTGACTCATTCCAACACCTTGATCAGCAATGATTAAATTTAGTTCACTTTTTTTGTCTAGGATTTCAATCTGGATTTTTTGTTGAGATTGTGAAAATTTAATGGCATTGGTAATCAGGTTCCGGACAATAGCTTCGATCATATTGATATCAGCAAAAATTAAAGGACATTTTTCAGGAATAGACTGGATGATCTGAACTTCTTTTTCTTTGGCTAACAATTGATAGAGATCCATCTTTTGATTCACTACTTGTTTTAAATCCACTGCCTGGGGTTTAAAACGGGTGTTCCCCATTTGATTTCTAGACCAATAGAGTAAATTTTCTAATAATGAAAATGTCGCTTTAGAAGATCTGGAAAGCTCTAACAGCATTCCTTTCAAAGTATTTTCATCAAATAAATCACTTTGAACAGCCAACATTTCTAGTGCATTAACGATAGATCCAATAGGCCCTCTTAAATCATGAGCAATAATAGAAAAAAGTTTGGTTTTTAGAGCATCACTCTTTTGTAAAGCGATCTCCTGTTCTTTTAAACGGGTCACATCCTGGAGAATAAAGATCATTTTTTCTTTACCCAGTCGAGTCACTTTGAGCCGTAAATATTTATTTTCACCTGGTAAATTTGTTTTTAAATCATATAAGGGAAGTATTTGATGCGTATTTTTAGATAGCATCTTTTTCAGTAATGCTTTGATCATCAAATCATATTTACTAATCACTTCAATGAGATTTACCTTTACTAAAGGATCAGCAGGTAGTCCCCTTAACTGCATCACTAGGCTATTCATAAAGGGATTCATATATAGCACAAAGCCTTCTAAATCCGTTTGAGCAATAGCCATTGGAGTGACATAAAAAAACTCCAATAATTCTTCATGATCGGTCATTTATTTTCTTTCAACCAAAATATAACTAATAGATTGATTGGCTTTTTTTAAAAGCCGAAGCTTAACATAAGTGGGATCCATGCGAAAAGAAAGAATATAATCTAAAATTTCATCCAGGTTTTCCTGTTGTTCAAATTTTAGAGCAACGAGATAGTTATTGAGACAGGGAGCAACCTCAATAAAAAAATGCTTATTTAAAACCATTTCTTTTGATAGTCCTGAACATTGTGTTTCTGTCTGGTTATAAAGAACTACTTTCATTTCTTTATCTAAACCAATAATACCAAAATCCATTCCATCCTGCTGTTTTAGTGTTGAGTGAATCAGCCAATCA
>JAKSBL010000008.1 GCA_022361115.1 Spirochaetota bacterium
AATTCAAAATATATTAAAAGCTGGCTCAGAGAGAACATAACAGAAATATCTGATTATCTTATCTGTTTAGAGAAATTTCCAATCAAGAGTTCAAATGTAGTGGGAATTGATATTGTCAGAAACTAATCCAGCTATTTATCAAATTTTGTCCAGAGATAAATTATCTCTGGTTTTTTTTTGTCCGCACCGTTATAATAATATAAAAAGGACAGTATATGAAAATCTCAACTGAATTGGTTAAAAGTAAACAGTACAATATATTTATGAATTTCATTATTGTTTTATCTATTGGCTATATGTTAATTGAAAAATTTTTTGATCTATCTGTTTTTTCTTATCGACTGTTAGAGAATATTGACATTATTATTTTAATGATTTTTTTAGTTGATTTTATTGTAAGGATTGTAGCCGGAGGCTGGGGTTACATTATTTTTGAATATGGCTGGATTGATTTACTGGCTGTATTGCCGGTTATTAATCCATTAGTCAAGAGCTTTCGAGTTGTCAGGTTGTTTCGGGTGGTTCGACTCATCCGCTTTTTTCGAATGTTCAGAATACTGAAGCTGTTAAAACATCGCATAAATAAAAGTACTTATCTGAAGGAAGATATTTACTTGACCATAACTTCGTTTTTTATCCTTTGTATTTTTGCTTTTGGGATGTTAGGTATTTATATTATTGATCATAACCAGCAGCAATATTTAATGCAGCAGGAAACAAAAATATTAGCTGCAGGAGAAAAAATTTCAGATCCAGTGGACAGAAAGTTATTTTATCAGAACCATCGGCAGGTATATCAGGTCTTTGCTAAAAATGAGATGATGGATGAAAAATTGCAATACCGATTAAAAAAGGGTGAGTTAATGATTTATTCAGATACCGCTTATCAAATTATAATGAATCGATATCAAAGTTTTCGCTATATCGAACGAATAGAGGGTTTTTTTATGCTGGGAGTTTTATTTACCTTTATCCTGGTTTCAATCGTTTTTTCTGCATTTTTAGATAAGATACTGGTGAACAAAATCGAAGAGTTAAATAAAAAACTGAAAGAGAAGTTAATCGTTACAGAAACAGTTAAAGAAGATGCCTGGGATGAATTAGAGTTTTTAGTAGACAAAATCCCCAGCAAGCCTCGTAAAGAATAAATCATTTAAAGACAGTAAAAGTATAATTACTGATTGGGAAAAATCATATTTTATGATCTCCGGTCTTTATCAGCAAAGATTGGC
>JAKSBL010000252.1 GCA_022361115.1 Spirochaetota bacterium
TATCTTAACACAAAAAAGGGGATTCTCACTTATTTTTTTTTTATTTTATTTATTTTTATTATCCCTTGATTTTTCCATAAAAAAAAATTATACTTTTTTCAAAATGCCTTGGTTTAATAATCTTTTTTTCGTAGAATCAATATGACCAAAAATGAAGCTATTGTAGATGTTTTAGCAAATTTTGCTTTTTATGATAACAAAATACAGGATTTAGAAAAACAAAAAATAATAGAGATTACTGCTGAGTTAGGTATAAAAGATGTCAATGTTGAAGAAAAAATTAAATATGTACAACAACATGCAAATGATGACAAGGAAATGGAATCCTATGCAAAATCACTGGCATTTTTAAACACCCATCTTGATAAAAATGAGAAAGAAAAACTTTTTGATAAAATCATTAAAGTGATAAAAGCAGACGGTAAAATACTCGATCAGGAAAGATTTAAAGCCGATTTACTGGCAAAAAATTGGGAAATAAAAGCAAGCTATTAGAGAACGGTTCTACAAATAATATAAAACTCTGTTTGAAAAAACAGAGTTTTTTTTATAATAAAAAAAACAAATTTCTCACAGAGAAAACAGAGAATTGAAAGTAGAATTACCCAAAATTAAATGAGGATATAATATGGAAACAATTTCAGGATATTATGATGATAATGAAATATTAACTTTTCAAGCTGATGTTCTTCAAGTGAATAAAACTGACAAAAATTATGAAGTTATTTTAGATAAAACCTACTTTTATCCTGAAGGGGGAGGCCAACCTGCAGACCGAGGTATTATTGATAATTGTAAAGTGATTAATGTATTAAAAACAGATGGCCAAATTATTCATTTGTGTGATAAAGAACCCAGTCAAGGAACAGTTAATTGTAAAATAGATGAAAACTGGCGGTTTGATTTTATGCAACAGCATACCGGGCAGCATATAGTCTCAGGCGCCTTAAAACAAATAGGGGATTATAATACTGTTTCTGTTCATTTAGGAACTGAATATTCAACAATTGAAATAGCAGAAGAATCAATTTCTGATAACCATTTACAAGAAGTAGAAATGCTGGCAAATAAGATAGTCAATGAGAACCGAAAAATCAATTTTCACTGGACTGATAAAACCGGACTCAATCAATTTCAGTTACGAAGGCCGACAAAAGAAGAAAATAATATTCGGATCGTTCAAATCGCTGATTTTGATACTGCTGCTTGTGGAGGGTTACATTTTGCACAGACAGGACAAGCAGGTTTAATTAAATACTTATATAAGGAAAATATTCGTGGACGTGTCCGATTATACTGGAAAATCGGTAGGCGAGCTCTCACTGATTATTGGCAGAAAAATGAGATTGTTTTAAAACTCAATTCATCCTTTTCTTGCAAAACTGAAGAATTATTCCAAAAAATTGAACAGTATCAGCAAGATTATAATCTTCATTTAAAAAAGCTCAATGATTTATCATTGAGATTAGCAGATTATCAAGCTGCAAAAATCTTAAATAAAACCCAAAAGATAAAAATCCAAAATCTTTCACTTGATTTTTGTATTCAACTTTTTTCACAGGAAGAAAATAAATATATAATCAAAATTGCTGAAAAGTTAATAAAAAAAGATAGTATTTTATTTTTATTGATTAATAAAAATGAACAAAACTTCAACTGGTTTGTTGGGCTTTCTGAGAATCTGTCAATTGAATTAACTCAAATCATTCCTCAATTCATTAAAAAGATTGAAGGTAAAGGGGGAGGTCGTCCTCCATTTTGGCAAGGTATTGGTTTTAACAACTCTTATATAGATTCAATTGAAAATGTATTTTTAAAAATTGTGCAAGAAACAAAATAGGTTTTCTAATATTATCTCATTCTGTTTAATAGTTATATTTATATACAAGAGAAACAAGGGGAGTCATTCCCCTTGTTCCGTTAAGAAGAATAGGAATAGTTAATTTTTATCATCCTGACAAAAGGATAATCATAAATTATTTTTTATCCAGATAAAACTCAACCCGCCGGTTTTTTGCTAACTCTTCACTTCTTTCTTCAACATTTTCAATTTTATAAGCATCTTCTAATGAAATCAGTGGTTCATCAAAACCTCTACCAACACTGGTCATTCTATTCTGAGCGATCCCCTTGCTGTTCAAAGTTTGTAAAATGGTTTCAGCTCTTTTTAAAGATAAATCTTTAGCAATTTTTTCATTCAAATTTTCTCTAAATTTGTTAGCATGTCCCTCAATAGTGATTTTATATAACTTATACTTTTTTAATGCCTTGACTATCAAATTGATGATTTGTTCATTTTTAGGAGAATCTGTCATTTCTGGAGAATTAGGTTTAAATTGAATATTACTAACTTTTATTTTTAGTCGTCCATCGGGTAATTTTATGACCAGAATATCTACTCGTACTGGATCAACTTCTTTAGTAATTTGATTACCAACTTTATCTTCTGCTGAAATGAACACAGGATAATCTTCGGCACTTTCCACTAAATTACCATTTTTACTTTGTCCATTCCAGACAATACTTTGAGTTGGTTTCCCTGTTCCGAGAAAACTAATAAAATCTCTTGTTTTCTTAGGATTTTTAATACTAATATTCCAGTCCTTTATTCCTGATAAATCATAGGAATTAATTCCAATAGTTAATTCATCATCAACATTATCATTATCCGGAGAGAAATATTGAGGAGAAAGGGTTAAGTCAATCTCTGGTGGAGTATTATCCAGGATAAATTGGGCAGATTCAATAGTTGGTTTATTCCCAAAATTATAAACAACCGTTAATTTGGTAAAATAAACCCCATCCTCAGCAAGAGTATTCCTATTCGTCATTCCATCCCAGATTATTTTTTCTGGTATATTGGTTTTACCTGTAAATGTTTTGACAATATTTTTTTTCTGATCAAATATATCAATTTGATAAATTTCTATTCCTTCCGTCTGTCCAACAAAAGGATTCATAATAATTTCGTCAAATTTTCCATCTTTATTGGGAGAAAACATATCTTTGTCCAGAGTGATAAAAGCTGAAGTATGAACATTTTTTAAAATAATGGAATTAATTTCTGCCCTTGTTTTATTTCCTGCTTTATCTTCACTTTGAATGACATATCTATAAGTTCCATTTTTAGCAGGGTTGCCATTTAAATCCTTTCCAGTCCAGATAACTTTTTCTGTTGGTTTTCCTGTGTTAAAAGACTTCCATTGGGTTTTATTATTTTGATCATAAATATAAGATGCCCATTGATCTTCACTGGACCCTTTTTGCAAAATAATATACTGGTCTTTATTTCCATCATTGTTTGGTGAAAAAATAGTATCTAAGTTTTTAATTTCAATGGTAGGGGCGGTATTATCCAGATTAAACAGAGCTGTTTTACTACTTGAACTATTGCCTGACTCAAAATTGACTTCTAATTTTGCATAGTAATTTCCATCTGGCAGTGTTTGCCGCTGATCGTTCTTCCCATTCCAGATAATTGAAGGATCAATTTTTCCTTGTTTATTTATCTGAAAAACAGGACTATCAGTATCAGTAAAGATCATTAATTGCCAGTCTTTTACTTTATCGCCAGTAATGTTTACTTTGATTTCTAAAGTTTGTTGATCTTTTATGCCATCACTATTAGGACTAAAACTATCATAGGTTGAAGTAATAAATACAGGTGTATCAGCAGTAAATATTTTTACCTGCTTTTTGTCAGATCGAAAAGAATTACCAGCTAAATCGGTACTTTGAATTTGATAATAATAAAAACTATCTGTTAAAAGTTTACCATCATTAGCCTTGCCATCCCAGGCAAATTGATTGGGGGGCTGTCCTTTCCAGACAAATGTCTTGACTGGTTGATCTTTATCATTAAAAATGATTCCCTGCCATTCTTCTTCTTGTGAAGTCTTTTGAGAAATCATGATTTCATCTTTTTTACCATCACCATTAGGAGAAAAAACCTGATCACTGAGGTTTGTTGAACCTGATGGAGGAGTCACATCAATCTCAAATTGAGGTGTTTCTCCAAAGGGACGATTTCCGTTTTCATAAAGAACAATGAGTTTTCCAATATAAAACCCTTCTTTTGAAAATTGATTATTTTCATCTTTTCCATCCCAGCTGATTTCTAATGGTGGTAGTCCTTCACCATGAAAACCTTTTACTAATTTTTTATCCTTTGTTAAAACCTCGAACTCCCATTTTTCAATTCCATTTTTAACAGGTATATTAAATTTAAAACCAATCTGGTCTTTTACATTGTCACCATTAGGAGAAAAAATACTGGTTAAAATTGTTGCTTCAATTGGTGTGGGTTCGGTATTGATAATAATATTGGGTATAAATTGTTCCCAGTAATTTCCTGCTTTATCTATTGAATGCAGTTTTATTTTGTAAATTCCATCCGGCATGAGATTGCCATTTTCATCTTTTGCATCCCATTCTATTTTTTTAGGGCCTTTATCTTTATAGGTATATCTTTTTACGATTTTTTCATTAATATCAAGGATATCAACATACCAGATTTGCTCTCTTTGATTTGAATCAGTTGTATTATCTGCACTTTTTTGAATTGCAGGTGGCATAGATCTATGATTTATTCCTTGAATTTTTGGGGGTTCTAGTTGATAAGGTTGAAAAGGAGATAGATAATCATCAAAATCAATATTTTCTACCTGGTTTTTAATAATTTCAATATCGATTATAATTGTATCTTTATTTCCATCATTGTTAGGAGAAAAAACTCTGTTACGTTTATTATCTAAAGTTGAATCATATTGTATCTCAGGTTGATCTGTATCTATATAAATAACCCCTTCAGAACTGGTATTATTTTCATTTTTATTATCATCCATTGCATAAAACTTGAATTGATAGGTTCCATCAGGTACAATGTTACCGGCATAATCACGGCCGTCCCAAATCACTTCTTTGGGAATGGGGATTCCCGTTTTAGGAGAGAAAAATCGCTTTACCACATCCTTAAATTTCATGGTTTCTCTCCGTTCTTCTTTATTTTTAATCGTCCGTATAATCTGTCCCTGGCTATCGTAGATTTCCATCCGCCAAGATTTAATATAGCGCTCATCAACAATATTTAATTCAATGGCAATATTATCTTGAATTCCATCTAAATTGGGGCTGGCATAAGTATCTTTTTGTATATATTCAATTTCAGGCGGGGAGGTATCTTTTGAACCGATTTGAATCGTACAGCCTGTTTCAAAAATAAAACCAGAATGATAAGGTCTTGCTCCTAAGTCAATAGAAAATTCAGTTGTTTTGTGACGTGCCTGGCTGGCTTGCTCTTTGGTAACTTTTTTACCAATACGGGAACTGAATTTAAAAGAACAGCCAAAAGCAAAATTAAATA
>JAKSBL010000586.1 GCA_022361115.1 Spirochaetota bacterium
CTAAATAAGACTTAGCAATGGCCCCAAAACACTGTTGTGGGGATTTAACACTGGAGATGTTAGGGATCATTTCTGGATAATACTTTTCTACATAGTTGATCCAGCCAGGTGAACAAGAAGTCATTAATGGCAGTGCTCCCCCCTCTTTAATACGAGATAATAATTCTGTCCCTTCTTCCATAACCACTAAATCAGCAGTAAAATTTGTATCTAATATAATATCTGCTCCTAAATACCTTAAAGCAGCAATCATTTTTCCTTCTACATTTGTCCCTGCTGGCATATTGAACTCTTCACCTAAGGCAACTCTAACTGCAGGAGCAAATTGAAAAACTGTAACAAAATCTGGATCATATAAAAAGTCAATGACTTTCTCTGATTCATCTTTTTCTGCTAATGCACCAACTGGACAAACTAAAGTACATTGGCCACAACTC
Source organism: Spirochaetota bacterium (assembly GCA_022361115.1). Lineage (GTDB taxonomy): Bacteria > Spirochaetota > GWE2-31-10 > GWE2-31-10 > GWE2-31-10 > JAKSBL01. The sequence goes on from JAKSBL010000586.1 coordinate 438, forward strand.
ACACAATCAGATTCAGCTAAATCATGAGCATCTCTTACTCCAACTTCAGTTAGCAAACCTTTTTCACCAATTACTAAAACATCTGTACTCTGTACTTCCCGGCAAACTTTAACACAACGGAAACAGCGAATACATTTGGTCATATCCCGAATAAGTGATTTAGAACTATGATCTTTGGTTCTGTGAATAAAATATTCCGGATTTTTGTATTTTGTCTCTTCTAAACCTACAAATTGTGCAACATCCTGTAATTCACAATTGCCATGACGTACACAAGCAGCACAATCCTGATCATGATCTGCTAATAACAGTTCAACTTGCAAACGCTGACGTTCTCTCACTGCTTTTGTCCGAGTATAGATTTCCATATCTTCTTCAATAGGAGTATTGCAAGAAGTGACAATATAGTTTTGATCATTATTTTTTCTTTTTATTTCAACTAAACAGACCCGGCAGGTACCAGGTGTGTGTTCCAAACCATTCATCTCACACAGTGTAGGTATAAAATGTCCATTTTGGCGAGCTGCCTCTAAAATGGTTACATTTTCATTTATTTCAATCATTTTTCCATTTATATAAGCCTTCATGGCAAACTCCTTATTTTTCAGTAATTACAGAATAGACTCGATAACAGCGCATACATCGATTTGCTTCTTGATAAGCTTCTTCTATAGATATTGGTTTTTCAACTTCTTCAAATATCTTTTTTCTAACTTCTGGATCTAACTCTGGTATTTCCACTTTATATTGTGGTTTTACCGGTATATTAACGGGTTCTTTTGAAAGCTGATCCACTTGTTCAATGATTTGACTGATTCGACGATCTGATTTAAATTTCACTTTGCCATAAGTTAAATAATCATCAATAGATTGAGCTGCTCTTTCCCCCTGAGACATAGCTTCTATTAATGTAGCCGGACCGGTGACACAATCTCCCCCAGCAAAAATACCCTTTTTAGAAGTCATTAAGGTATTATCATCAACTTTAATCAAACCCCAGCGATTGATTTCAACATTTTCATCTTCTTCTGCAAAAAGAAGATCAACTTCTTGTCCAATAGCCGGAACAACAAAATCCGTTTTTAAAATAATCTCAGAACCATCTACAGGTGACACACTCTGTCGTCCGCTAGAATCGGGTTCTCCTAATTCCATTTTAATTAATTCAATACCCGTTACTTTGTTACCCTCGGTAATAATCCGTTTTGGATGGGAAAGATAATGGAAAATTACCCCTTCTTTTTCTGCAGCTTCAATTTCTTCATGATCAGCTGGCATTTCTTTTTTTGTTCTTCGATAAATTAAATGAACTTCTTTTACTCCAAGTCTCAATGCTGATCGAACACAATCCATTGCTACATTTCCACCACCGACCACTACCATGGTATCGCCTAAATCGACTGGTAAATTTAAATCAATGTAATAATGATTAATATAAAGTAAAAATTTAACACCAGCAATATAACCTTGAACAGATCGATTTTCACCTGGAATATTGAGTTTTTTTCCTTTATGAGCTCCCAGGCCGAGAAAAACAGCTTTATATTTATTATTTAATTCTGTTAGAGAAATATCTAAGCCCAGTCTTTTATTATAAATAATTTTTCCGCCAAGTGATTCAATGATACTGACTTCTTTTTGCAGAACGTCTTTTTTGGGCAATCTATACTCTGGTATACCAACCGCAGCCATTCCACCTGGTTCTGTCATTGCCTCATAAACATCAACATGATAACCTTTTAGGAGTAAATGATAGGCAGCTGAAATTCCTGCCGGCCCTGTGCCCACAACAGCAATATTTAAGTCTTTATCTTTTTTTTCATTGATAATATCTTGATTAAACCATTGATCTGTTACATACTTTTCTTTGTCAGCAACAAATCTCTTTAAAACCTTGATGCCAACTGGGTCATCAACCTGAGTTCTTTTACAAGCCATTTCACAAAAACGGACACAAACACGACCACAAGTTGCAGCCATTGGATATTTTTCTAAAACAACACCAACTGAATGAGTAAATTTGCCTTGTTTAATATAATCAATATACTCAGGAACTTCTACTTTAGAAGGACAAGCCTCAATACAGGGTGCAGTTACATAAGTAACAGCATGTTCAGGTTTCCATTCTTCAGCTGCATTGATGTACTTTTTTAGTTCGTTTTTAAAATTATTTAAAACAATGGTTAAACTATTAGTTGCAGTTTGTCCTAGCCCACATAACGAGGTATGAGTAATTTGATCTGATAGATGAGCTAATTCATCAAGGATAACATCAGGCTGTTCACACTGTTTTAGTGAAATCAGTTTTTCTTTTACTATTTGTAAACCAACACGACAGGGAGTACATTTTCCACAGGATTCAGAAGCAGCTCTTGAAATATAATGGATCAAAGAATCCAGTAAATTTGTTTTTGAATCAAAAACATAAAAGCCTTTTCCTCCAAAAAAGGCTTTTATAGAATTACCTGGATCAAAATAATCCAGAGTTTCGAATTCTGGTATTTCTTCAATCTCAAAAAACCTTTTGTCCCTGTTGTCTATAATTTTATCTTCCCAGGCAGCATAATATACTTTTGCCATGAAAACTCCTTATTTTTTTACTAAAATATTTTTTTGAAAAAATTGATCTACGTCATCTTTTTTTACTTTGAAAAATTGATCTTCCAGTTGCACAGATATTCCCTCTTCCTGACAATGTCCCATACAGAAACATCCTTTAATTAAAAAATTGTTGTTCAGTTGATGCTGGTGAAGTAACTCTTGTAGTCTTTTAACGACTATCTCTGAACCTTTCAGATGACAATAATCACCAATGCAGACTTTGATTTCCATAATTGATCCTTAATAATTGTTATAATAATTACCTTTTTTTGATAATAAATACCATACGGGTTCATTTGTATTACTACTGCGATAATAACAAATATTTTTTTATTTTGCAATGGGATTTTCTACTATTTTTCTTGAATTTTATGTAACTAAAAAAATATTATTCTGATGTGTTGAAGTTTTGGTTGAAAACAGCTATAATCATCAGTATCTAACTTTTTTTAGACATTATTAAAAATAACACGATCAGGATTTGATTTTTAAACAATTGTTTAATTAAAATTTGTAATTGTTACCATTTCGATAGTAACAATTATTTTTATATTTTTCAATATTGAATTTATTATTTTTTTCATATGAAAAAATTAAGTCTTTAATAGTGATAAGTTTTATTATTTTACCACATCAACCTTATTGAGCTTTATTAAATATGATTGTATTATTAACAGACTTTGGAATAATTGATCCCTATGTAGGAATTATGAAAGGGGTAATCAAACAAATTCATCCTGCTTGCGAAATTATAGATTTAACTCACCAAATACCAGCACAATCGATACAAACTGGTCATTTTATATTAGAAAATTCTTACCATCACTTTCCCAAAAATACTGTCTTTTGTGCTGTTATTGATCCTGGCGTTGGAAGTAAACGAAAAGCAATTGGAATCCAAACAAAAAACTATTACTTTATTGGACCAGATAATGGTATATTTTCATTCTTATCTCATAGCCAATCAATAAAATCCATTATCCAATTAAATAATAGCAACTTTTACTATAAAAAAAATCCAGACCATACATTTCATGGTCGTGATATTTTCGCAGCAATTGCTGCTTATCTAGATAAAGGTTTTATTTTTGATAAAATCGGAACTAAAATTTCAAATTTTAAACAGATAGCTACAGAAAAGATACAATTGATAAATGAAAATGAAATGAAAGTTCCATTGATTCATATTGATCATTTTGGCAATCTAATATTTTCCATAAATTATGAGGATTTTCATTCATTTATTAAAAACAATCCTTTTGTAATTTCTTTTAAAAATACTATTTTTTATAAATTAAATCAGAACTATGTATCAGATAAAAAACTGATTGCTCTTTTTAATAGTTATGGTTTACTGGAAATTGCTATGCCACAGGGTAATGCCAAAGAAACGACAAAAACTCAGAAAATGAAAAATGAGTTTATCATAATAAAAAAAATGGAAAAAAATGAGAAATAAAAATATTATTATAGCTGAATATGCAGGATTTTGTCCTGGTGTAAAAAATGCTTTTTTAAAAGCCCTTGCTATTGCTGATAAATATAAGAATCCTTATTTGTTTGGTGATATAGTACACAATCGTTTTGTACTGGAAAAATTACTGGAAAAAGGCATTATCATTGAGAATGATTTAGAAAAATTATTACAAAACCAGGATGCGCAAAATATTATCATTCGAACTCATGGTATCTCTCCAGCAGTCAAAGAGAAACTCATCAAGTCAAACAAAAGGCTTTTTGATCTCACCTGTCCTCGAGTCAAAAAGGTTCATAGTTTGGTTATACAATATTGTGAAAAAAAACATCCAATCTTTATATATGGAAAGCCACTTCATCCTGAGGTTCTGGGAATATTAGGTTTTTGTAACAACAATTGTTATGTAATAGATAATATAGAAAACTTGCAAATTAATTTACCAGACAATATTGTGCATCCTGTATTAATCAGCCAGACAACTATGAATTCTGAAAAATTTTTTCAGCTTAGTGTAAAACTTAAAGAAATATATCCTGATTTGATTACTGAAAATACCCTTTGTCATTTTCCATTAAAAATACAAGAAAATGGGATTGCATTAGCTAAAAAAAGTGAAATTATGCTGGTTATTGGTGATAAAAAATCTTCTAATACCAGAACCTTATTGGAAAAAGTTCAATTAATAACAAAGGCTTTTTTTGTTGAAACTATTGATGATCTACCTGACTTACAAAGTTATAATCATATAGGAATTACAGGAGGAGCTTCCACTCCTGATTTTCAGATTAATAACATTTTTCAATACATAAAGGAAAAATACCACTCAAATTAGAAGAATTTTGTATCATGATTTGTATTTTTGAGTAACTAAATTTATGTTTTATTACTCATTAAATCGGTTTTTTCTTTTTATTTGGGAAAAAAATTAAGATTAAATAATTGATCAGATAGATACTGAAATAGATCAAAATCAAATAGATAGTAAACCAGAAAGTATTAAATCTATTAAAACCAAAAATTACCACTAACACTGCAATAACTGCTAAATGGAAAAAATAGTTTAATAAAGCCTTTCTGCCTGGTAAAAATATTTTTTCAGGAAAAAAATGGACAAATAGTGGTTCAGAAAAATAGGCAATACTAAATAAAAATAAAACACCGCCTAATGTAGCAATAAAACAAGTTGGTTTATAATTCCAGATATAAGCTTTATAAAATGCTGCATTCATTTCGTTGAATTGAAATAAATATTCTGGCCGGTTAGATTCATTAAACAATCTCTCAATGGTATAACGTCCAATATTACTGTAAAATATTTTGAATGGCCCATAAAGAATGAAAAAAATAACAAGAATAGTAAATCCAATTACTCCAATACTGAACCATAATATTTTTTCATGTTTTTGATTCATTCGATTATTTATTAATCCAAAAAGAAAACCAATTAATCCAAATATCAAAGTTGGCAATAAAGGCTCATAACCAGTATCAAGAGGAAAAGATTGTATTTGAAATTGGTATAATAAGAAATAAAGTATGAATAAATATAGTATTAGGAGGAAAGAAAAAATAATTTTATTCGGTAGCATGACTAAAACGGAACAGATAATTAAAGATATACCAATAGTATTTAATATTCCAGAAGCAAAGTATAAATCCGGAAACTGATGTCCATGCTCAATAAAAAATAAGAGAGCTGCTGAAAGAATAAGTACTATCCCCTTAAAAAAATTTTGATTAAATTTTTCATTGGAAATAGTGTTTTCACCCTTAATTGTTATAGAAAAACCAGACAAAAACAGGAAAAGGGCGGGACAGATTGGTATAATTTCATAGAAAAATCGAAATATTCCAACATTATCAGAGTGGGATAATAAACCTAATACACTGTGTTGAAATATCATATGAAATAAAGCAATTTCTCTTAATAAATCTACGTATTTTTTTCTCTTCATAATAATTTATTATATATATTTTAAAAACTGAAACAGGGAAAAGAAAATCTAAATTTTAAATAAATCAAAACTACACTAACTTGAAAGTTTTATAAACAAAATAATTGGTATATGTAGTTATCCATAATTTAGTTTAAATATCTATTGATTATAAACTAAAATATTTTTATGTCAAACAAAAAAAGCTCATGTAAAAAATGTAAATATTTACATGAGCCTTAATAGAAAAAAATATTATCTATTTCATATCTAAAGTAAATGTATCTGCAGTATAAATATCAGTCGTTTCATCTGCATTGACAATCGCTAATAAAACTTTAGTAGGATAGGCATTATCATTGTCATCTAAGTTTTTATAAAATTTGATTGTTCCATAGTGATTTTCCAGATCAACCGATTTGTTTTCTTTATATGCACCATCTGTATCACCAATTGATTCGTAATGAAGTTCTTTAAAATTATTATACTCATCCGATGACTGGTAATTATTTACCCCTACCCACAACATTGCATTGTCCTGATGATATAATGAATCATTATAATTTATTTTTAAATATACAGCATCTGAATATGAGATTTCATTATCAGAATTGTTTTTTGTATAACTATCGCTTGGATTATCCTTAAAGTAAACACTTCCAATATTGATATGGTCAAATTTACTTTCACCAGTTGAACAGGAATTTAAAATAAGTATTCCAATTATAAATAAGACTCCTATTTTCATTTTTTGCATTTTCTATATAGCTCCTTATTTTATTAATTGCTTTATATCATATTAATAGATAATCTATAAGAGATACTTTTTTTTAATATATTTTTTTGGTTCTGTAAAGATTATTTACAGAATAATCACATAAATTCTTTTCTAAAAATAAGGAAATTAATTTATTTCAGATAAAATGAGAAAATGTTCCTTTATTTTATCTTTTAAAGATTCTAATCCTGCCCCTGTATGTGCAGAAACCAAAAGGTCTTCCTCATTGATATTGGTTTGTATATCTAAATGTTCATGATCAATTTTGTCCATTTTGTTAAAAACACGGGCAATTGGGATGTCATGAACTTCAATTTCTTCTAAAACCTGATTAACAGATTGAATTTGAGTTTGAATATAGGGGGAAGATGCATCAATAACATGTAGAATCAATTTTGAAGATTTAATTTCATCCAAAGTGGATCGAAAAGAAGCGACTAATCCATGAGGCAATTTATTGATAAACCCAACTGTATCGTTTAGTAAAATAGTCAAACCTGGATCAATATATACTTTTTTAATATTAGAATCAATTGTAGAAAAAAGCATATTTTGAGCTAATTGTTTTTGACGGGTTAGTTTATTTAATAATGAGGTTTTTCCTGCATTTGTATAACCTACCAGAGAAATTAAATTGTGTTCTTTTCTCCTTTTTCGCCGATTTTTCATTTGTACATCAACTTTATTGAGTTTTATTTTAATTCTTTTAATTTGCTCTTTGATCATTCTTCTATCTAATTCAAGCTGCTTTTCGCCTTCACCACCACGTAAACCAATCCCTCCTTGAACTCTGGAAAAATGATCCCAACGATTTTTTAAACGGGGTAACATGTATTCTAATGATGCAAGTTGGACCTGCAATTTAGCTTCATTTGTGCGAGCTCTTTTTTGAAAAATATTTAAGATAATTTCAGTTCTTCCAAAAATAGGAATCCCTAAATATTTTTCCAGATTTCTGGCCTGGATTCCAGTCAGTTCGTTATCAAAAAAAACCGTTTCAATTTTATTGGCTATTACAAATTCTTTTATTTGTTCTAATTTCCCTTTTCCAATATAATAACCAGGCTCAGCACTTCTCCGTTTTTGAACAAAAACCTCGGAAATGGTGACTCCCAGTGTTTTAGCAAGTAAGGTAAGTTCCTCACATGATAATTTACAATCCTGATTACTAATGGATGGCAATTGTAAGCTAACAATAATCGCTGTTCGTGATTGATCAAAATTAAAGGATTCAAACATAAGAGCCAATATATCTTTTTTTTTGCAAATAAACAAGGGCTGTTTGCTAAAATAATCATATTAATAATAGTTGTTGAGATGTATACAGCATCCAATTAAGGTTTTTTTAAAAAAAAAGTTCACAATAAAAAAAGTTATATTCATAAAAAACATGAAAAAAAAGAAAGAAAATATTAAAATATAAAATGATGGTATTAATAAATCTCTATCTAAGTTGCAAACTTTCACTAAATAAGGAGACATGATGAAGAAAATATCAATATCTATTTTTATAATTTTTCTCTGTTTATTTCTAAATGCGGAAGAAAGTAAACAAGATAGAGTCGTTATCTTAAATTTTAATTCAATCAATAATGATAAAGCGACTGCAAATGCAGTTACTGAAAATTTTATTACTTCAATTATTGATTTAAAAGTATTTACTGTTATTGAAAGAACACAATTAAAAAAAATATTAAATGAATTGAAACTGACCCTGAATGATGATTTTGATGATAATACTGCCTTAGAAATTGGTAAACTTGCTAAAGCAAAGATTGTAATGCTGGGAAGTGTAACAAAACTTGGCGAAAGGATTACAATAAATGCCCGTGGAATCGATGTGGAAACAGGTACAGCTTTATTTGCTAAAAAAGTTACAACATCTAACATTAATGAACTTCCAGAGGCCATTGACGAATTAGCAGCAATGATATCATTTGAAAAAGAAAACACGACTGATCCTATGCAACACCGCTTTACTAGAGACGAACCAGAAGAATTTTCAGCGGAAAATCGTTTTCAATATGTTCAGCCCATAGATAGTATCCCTCTGAGAGAATCAAATGAAGAATTGATTGCAGAGGTATTTCCATTTACAAGAAAAAAAGAAATCAGAACTGCTGCTGAATTGAATGAAATCAAAAAATATTGTAAAGGTTATTCTTCCATTCAAATAAAAGGAAATATATATTGGAATTTTGGTTTTAGATTTAAAAAAAATGTTTCTTTACAACAAATTTATGAAAAACCAGGATTTTGCCATCTTACATTTCCCCCTTCAAAATTACCTGAAACGAATTTAGAATTAGGTTTTTTTATAGAGTGCCAATCTGATAAACCAGGGAATTACAGTATTATTATTCACAACGAAGATTTTGAAGCAATGAAAGATGTCTTTATTGGCAATAAACCTGAAACATATTTCATTCCATTTCGAGCATTCCGTCTAATCCGGATAATGAATAAAAGGCTTTATGATCAATATATTCCTTTCATAATGGAGGAAAAAATAAAGAGCCCAGTAATGATTAGTATTTCTAAACATTTAGAAACTACCTACACAACTGAAAGTGTTGGAGGAAGAAAGTATGATAACGTTTTGGAAATTAAAGATGCAGGGTTTATCACACATCATTGGCCTGAACCAGCTGGTTATTTTGCTTCATTTGACCAGCCATTTGATAATATAAAACTGGCACATGTTTCTTTTAGTAATACCAATCCTCAAGCAATGACAATTGATAAAAATTTTTCTTTTCAATTAAAAAATTTTGATGCCTCTTTTAAGGATGAGTCCTTTTCAAAAAAACATCTCTATTTTCAAGGACAAATTGAAAAAGAAAAGGATTATAGTAATGAATGGATTTTAAATATTCCTTTTTATGTTTTAAAAGATTTAAAGGGTTATCAAGAAGTGACTTTTTTAGCTAAAATAAATGGTATTGCAGGATTTGAATTAGCTTTTAATTATAGTAATCAGTTTTTGCATAAAACTATTTTGATTCCAGAAAATAAATGGGTGAGAATTGTTTTTCCATTTCAAGATTTTAAATTACTGGAAGCAGATCATAATCAGCAAGTGCCAATTTTAACTTTTATTCTTAGTAATCATGTTTTTTTAGAAGAAAATCAAAACAGTTACTTTGAGTTAGCAATAGATGAGATAGTTTTTATAAAATAAATCATTGTTAAAATAATTTAAAAAACCGGCCTTTTGATGAAGCCGGTTTTTATTTATCTTAAAACCTTAATTCAGTCCAAATTTTAAAAGTACCATAATTTTGTTGTGTTCCTATTGGATTGGTGACGCCCAATCGCAATTTCGGTGTAGAATAGGATAATCCAAAGTCAAGGTTTTCAATAATAGATATCACTGTACCTACATCAAAAGAAATAACATGAGCTGTTAACCGATCACTCCATAAACTTTCTATACCATCATTATTATATTGATATTCTCCTGTATCACCATTGTATTGATACAGATCATCCATGTTATCCCAACTATCGGTTTCCGGATCATAGGCAAATATTAAATCAGTATCCGAATGTATGGTTCTGGCATTCCAGGCCAGACCAAATCCGCCGTTTAAGAAAATTCTTAATTGATGATAACGATATGCATGAATAATAAAATTATTTTCCAGTATTTCATAAAAAAAGAGTTCCGGATCAGGGTAGCCTTCAAGATAACCTTCTAAATAAGAAAGAGAAAAATAATTTTTGTTTGTTACTTGATATTGAAAATAATCACCAAATAAATTTTTTGAATCAAAACCAATCTCAAAACCAAAATTAAAGATATGGGGTTCATATAATTGATCAATCAATTTTACATAATTCACATTACCAGATGAATCAGTAACTAAACCGCTAACACTCTCATCTCCAACACGAAAAAAACCGCCTGTACCATTTTTATAGGAATACTGTATTGGAAAAGTTAAAGTGAGTTTTTCATCTAATAATTTAAATTCAGTTATTGCTGAAATCATGACTGCCACATTGCTTAATTTAAACTGAGTTCTTAAATTATTATTAATTTCAAATTTAAAGTAATCATTTTCGCCAGTTGGTAACTGGAATTGAACAGGTACACTTAAACCATAACTAAAAGTAGTCCAGGTAAAATTTAAGTTTTCAGAATTATCATTGTCATCATAATAGTTTGTATCAGTTTGAAATGCCGCACCAAAACTAGCTTTGGGAAAAATACTGAACTTGTTTTTTTTATGAAAATTAATCATTCCAGTAATATAAAAACCCAGATCAAATTTATCATCAACATAGTATTGCGGATCAAAGGCATCTTTTGAAGCAATACCAGCTTCAGCTTTTACATAAACTCCTCTTGATAAATCATCTTCATAACCAAGAGAAAATCCATGGGGTTCCTGGTCGGTTGAAGCATCACCAAAGCGATTATCAAGCATGGAACCACTCCAGTATTTTACAGCTGAAGCAGCTTCTGATTTTGAATCAAGATCACTATCATCGAATGCAAAGTATAATGCAGAATACTTTGCATTATCTGCCCGGTCTTGTTGAAAACCGTTATTAAAATAATCATGATTGAGGGTAATGACATTTGTCATTGGAGTTACACCATAGTAGTGTTCAATTTCAGTTACATCTTTATAGTTAATATAAAAACCTGTGCCTAATATTCTTTTAACTTGAACCTCGTCCAGGACGAGTTGAAAACTTCCAAATAAAATATTTGAACCATTACTATCATAATTAGGAAAATATACCTTTACATCATTTCCTAATTCATCAGTGGCATCCATAGCATACCAGCGTCCATTTGGTTTAATTAATGATGGACTTAATGAAAGGGCCTTTATGACAACAGAAATTTCTGTCCCATTTTGAAAACGGTCTTTTTTTTGAAAAAATATCTTATTATTTAAATTTAAACTAAGTTTTAAAGTATTTTCAAAATCAAAACCATAGGTAACAGCATGTTTTGTATTAATTCCTGGTGTAACAGTTGGGTTTCCACCCTCATCAGCACGGAGAGACAATCCAAAGGTAATTTTTGATGAACCAGATACTTGAAAGTCAAATAGAGATGATTTTTTTTTCAACATTTCAACATCTTCTTTTAAAACATCGAGTTCCTGTTGAACCTTTTCCATTTCAGTTAGATTTTCGTCAGCATCAGTAGTATTATCCTGAGCTGTAATGAGAAAAAGAGAGATGAACAATAATACTATTGTTAAGGATATTTTTTTCATGACTCACTCCAAATTTACTTATTTATAACTTATCTACTTTATTAAGTTTTTAAAAATACATACCTACAATTGATAATACAAAATCCAGGTTACCAGTTGTAGGAGAGGTACCTACCCACTCAAAACCACCATGATAATTTACTTTAAATCTTTTTACTACATAAAAACTGAGTGGTAATTGAGGAATAGTTAACTGAATACCAAAACCAACTGAACCATACCAGTTTTCCCATAACATTGCATAATCTTCATTCCAGAATTTCCATGTTTCATACTCATCATAACTACCACCAACAGTTGGCCCGGATAAGAGGTTAACCATATCAACAAAACCTGCTAACCAGACAAACTGCTCATGAATTGGTATACGGTACTCTAATGAAAAA
>JAKSBL010000169.1 GCA_022361115.1 Spirochaetota bacterium
ATGGTCAGATTAATATTTTTTATAATAGTTTTTTCAAGGAATTTAATAGATATATTTGATAATGTTAACATTTTTTTTCTTTCTTTTAATATGCTATTTCAATATTGTATATCAATAATTTAATGTTTGATATATTTTTTTCAATATATTTTATAAACACAAAAAAGCTGAATATCATTTTTTTTGAAGAACAATGTATCCCAGTAATTATAAAATTAATCGTTGAGCTGACAATGCTATTAGAATTTAACTTTCGTGCTCACCATTTGTAATATTGCAAAAAATTTGGTTGATATAATAAAGCATTTGGGATAAGATCAGTTTACAGAAAAGAGCAAGCAACTATAGAATTGTTTATCTCACTTTATCAAACATGATAATAGAGGTCTAAGATTGCTAAAGCAGTCTTTACCTCTGTGTTTATTTGTGAAATTTTGGGAACTGTTATTCAAATGATATGTAATTGATCAAAGTCTGGATTTTTTTGACAATAAACAATATTTTTTAAGGAGAATTTAATGACAAAAGCAGAACAGGCAGTCGCCTATCATAAAGCTGGATATAATTGTGCTCAATCAGTCATATCTGTATTTGCAGAGGATTTTAATTTGGATCAGAAGTTATTATCAAGAATAGCAACTGGCTTTGGCGGAGGAATTGGCCGATTAGGAAAAACTTGCGGAGCTGTCAGCGGAGCTGTTATTGCATTGGGGTTACAATACGGTAATGAAACTGATGAAGATCTGGAAGCAAAAAACATGACTTATGATCTAGTAACAAAATTCCACCAGGCCTTTTTAAAAGAAAATAAAACTTCCGACTGCAACGGATTATTAGGTTATGACATCAGCAATCCTGAAGATCAAAAACAGATCAAAGCTCTCGGTTTATCCCAAAAAGTTTGTGACAAAGTGATTGCTGATGCGGTAAATATAGTTATTAAGATGATTTCTTCATAATAATCAGATTATTAAAATAACATAGTCACTAACACATATAAATAATGAGAAAATATTCCCGCACATAAACCGCCAATGGAATGAAAAACAATTGCTTTTGTAGTTAACTTTCTAAATCCCATTACATCCATCATGGCAATATGGGTAGATAAATAACCAGACCAACACATACCGATGGATGTAAAAACTGCAATTTCATTTCCTCCGATTAATTTTAATTCAAGAAATTTTGGTACTAACGCTAACGCTGCACCTACGGCTCCTAATGCTGTAATGGGAAATGCAATAGCATCGGGTGAAGTAAATCCAAAGAGCCATTTTAAAGGGAAACTTAAATAACGGCCTATCCAGGACAAAATAGGAATTCCCTGAAATGCGCCACCATCATAACCTTCAGGAGGAGCGCCAAAGGTCATCATTAGAACCAGAGTACAAATGATTAAAACACCTGGTATAATTTGAAATCCAATATCTAATCCATTTTTCCCCCCTTCTAGTAATGATTCTAAAAATCGGTTAAATAAATTCCCTTCTCTGATCATCCGGTACCGATTAAAGTCAAATTTCTCAATTTCTTCTGTTTTTGAATCTTTTTCCCTTACATGTCTTTTGGAGTAAAAAAGCATCATCCGGGTGGAGACAATCGAACCAAATACAGCTCCAATTAATCCAATGAACGCTTCGGTAAAATAACCTAAAGACATCATAAAAGCCATAACAATCAATCCCATGCCAAATGAAGTCCCAAAATTGGTTAAGGCAGGTTTTTGATATTCCTTAAAATACCCGATGAAATTCTTATCACGAGCCAAAGCCACAATAGCTGGATTATCAGAGATAAATGTACTGACAGCTCCAACAGCGGCTACTCCTGGTAAGCCCCAGAGCAAACGAATTACTGGCGCCAGGATAAAGTTGAGCAAATTGATAATCCCAAATTCTGCCATAAATCCACCAATTCCACCGGCAATCACTGTCAATGCTAAAATAAAAAAAACAGTATTTAACAATAAATCATGAGATGTTTGCATAACCGTTTTGAAAAAGTTGGCAAATCCCATAACCTGGCCATAAAAAACAATAGCCAAAATACAAATGACAAAAATGATAATTGTCCGAATACCAAAAGCTTTAACCTGCTTCACCATAAGTCTCCTGAAATAAATAAGATTTTATGTGATAAGATCAGCATTATAACACGATTAGTACTACTGGAATAGTAAAATTTTGATTTTTTTTTATTTACTGAGCATCTGAAAAGCCTGCGAGTGCAATTAAAACAACTGGGTAGCTTACTGCTTTTTCTTATTAAGTCGCAAAGAGGATTTAAACAACTAAATACTGAGCGATCTTTTTTTCTATATTTTCAACTTTGATGCTATCTTTTTGAACGACTTGATCTCCAATTTTAAAAGTAGAAGGAGAGTTCCCTTTTGTTTTACTGTAGCGACAAAATAATTCAGCAGCAAAATCAATCTCGTCCTGGGTAAATTCATTTCCATATAATAGTATATCAGGGCCAAAAGTTACATCACTGGTCATATACAAAAAGCCTTTTTTTTTTTTTTTTTTTATTTGCTGGTTTTCCCAATCATTTCGG
>JAKSBL010000181.1 GCA_022361115.1 Spirochaetota bacterium
ATACGGCGACCACCGAGATCTACACATATTTACTGCAAGTTTTAAATCATGAATACCAAATGGAGTAGGATCAGTTACGAGGACACAAATATCTGCATCTTTAACAGTCTCAACTACAGGACAGGATGTTCCAGGAGGGGAGTCAATAATGTTGATTCCTGAACTAATATTTTCCTTGACCTGTTTAATCAATCGAGGAGACATTCCCCCTTCACCTGTTTCTAAAAGGGCATAATAAACAGCAATATTATTTTTAGTTCCATGTTTAATCATTCCTATTTTGCGTTGTTTCTTTATTATTGCATCAACTGGACAAACCAGTGAACATGCTCCACAAAAGTGACATAGGTTTTGATAAATCAAAATCTTCTTATTAATCTTTGCAATAGCATTATATTGACAACTTTCAACACATTTATTACAAAGTACACATTTATTTCTATCAACTTCTGAAGGAGAATGTAAGATAATTTCTTTTTGATAAGAAATATCTGGATTTAGAAATAAGTGACCATTCGGTTCTTCTACATCACAATCCAGATAATTTACCGGATAATGATTAGTTGCGGCTATCTTGGCCAAATTAGTAGAAACAAATGTTTTCCCGGTTCCTCCTTTTCCACTAGCAATAACAATTTTTTTATTCATTTTCTTACCTTATTAAATAACTTCATCATTCATTTTACTTTTAAAAAATACTCACCAACTGCTTCATAAAAAGTAAGACATGTTAATGTAGATTTCCATCTCATCTCCACATTCTCCTTTTAGATTGGCAAAACAGGCAGGACTTTTCATTTTTCCATAAAACAGCTTATTTTCAGCTAAATGAGTAATGCCTCACTAAAGATAAAATTTTCCATGTTAAATAAATCAGCCATATTAACCCCCCAGATTATTTATGTTTTATTTAATAAATTTTCAATAACCCAAAATTGAGCATCTGCTATTACTATTTTTCTATCATTCTGAATAATAAAAGCCTGTAAGGGGATAACAGTATCTTCATTCTTATCTTTAATCTTGGCAACCACAGTAATAGGATGATTAATTTTTACTGGTTTGAGAAATTTTATATTTAAGCGGACTGTATAGGCTTTTATTCCATGGCCAAAAAGACAGCGAGCCATTGCAGAATCCACCAATGCAGATAAAACTCCTCCATGTATCATTCCAGCATATCCTTGATGTTTGACTGTACAAAAAAAATGGTAAACATAAGTGCCGTCTTCTTTGAAATAATCATCACTTTGATATTTATCTTGATTAAAAAGACACTGATTATGATATTTATTTTTTAATACTAAATAATTACTGTAATAATTCTCACTAGAAATTAGGGGTTTTATATTTAAATGATTCTCCTCATTTAGTATTATATTTCCAATCATATTTCTTTTAGAATCCTTTACTTAAGGCTTTATTCCAAAATGAGAATCAACTGTAGCCTGTTTTGTATTTTTTAATTCTCCTTGCTCGTATTGCTTTAATATTTCCAATATTTTGCCTTGAGCACCAGTGACTATTTGAATACCAGCTGCATTAAGTGTATCAAAAGCATTTGGACCGACTTGACCTGTGACAACAAGATCTATCTTTTTATCACTCATTAATTGTCCAGCCTGAATTCCAGCTCCTCCTCCTTTTTGGGCATTAAGATTTTCAACAATCTCCAGTTTATTTATATCTGAATCAACAAGAAAAAAATATGGACAACGTCCAAAACGAGGATCTAGTTCTGATTCTCTATGCGCCTCTTTTGCTGTAAAACAAATTTTCATAGAATTTCTCCTTGAGCTTGATGTTCTGTTTCATTATCATGATCACATTCTGATTTATCTACACCATATCCTTTTCCATTTCCTGGTTTACAGAGAGATTCGCCTGAAATAAGAGTATCAGAAATCAGCTTTTCAATTATATCTTCAACTCTGCCGGATATTCCAAGATAATGTTTAATATTATATTGATCAA
>JAKSBL010000285.1 GCA_022361115.1 Spirochaetota bacterium
AAAAACATAGAAAAGAGACACTTAATAAACTTTTTCATATATAATTCATCCTGATACTGTTAATAATAGCTCTGAATAGATATAACTATATCTATTTTACTCTTTTTTTGCAAGTATTTTTTAGTAGAGAAATTAGATGGGTATAATTAAAATTACTCTATTTATTTATTTTTTTACAAAATATATTAAATAGGTAAATATTCACTTGTACTTAATACTAAATATATTTCTTTTTTTTGTATACTAATTGACTTCAACACTTATTTTTCCTATTATTTATAAACTTAAATAATTGTAGAAATAGCAAAGCAAATAGTTATTATTATGTATTAATTTTTTTATAAAGGGATTTTGACTAATTATGTGTGGAATAGTTGGATTTAACTGGAATGATCAAACTAAAATAAAAAAAATGGCAAACTCAATTAAGCATCGAGGACCGGATGGAGAAGGTTTTTTCATAAATCAGGAAATCTCGTTAGGTCATAGGAGATTAGCAATACTAGATTTATCAGATCAGGGAAGCCAACCTATGTTCTATAAAGATTTTATCATCGTCTATAATGGTGAAATTTATAATTATCAAGAAATTAAAACTGATTTAATTAAAAAGGGACATATGTTTTGTTCTCAATGTGATACTGAAGTTATTCTTCATGCTTATGAAGAATATGGAGAGGATTGTGTAAAACAGTTTAATGGGATGTGGGCTTTTTGCATTTATGATAAAATTAAAAATCAACTATTTATTTCTCGAGATCGATTTGGAATAAAGCCTTTTTATTATTACTGGGACAAGGAAAAATTTATTTTTTCATCGGAAATAAAAGCAATATGCAAACATAAGATCAAAACAGAAATTAATGTTAAAGCTGTAAATTATTTTTTTTATCAAAAATACATCGGTAATGATTTTACAATTTTTGAAAAAGTTTATAAATTACTTCCGGGAAATAACATTATCTTTAAATTAAAAAATAAAAATTTAATAATTAAAAAATATTATAAACTGGAAAAAGAAATCAAACTTGCAGAAAAACTTCCTATTGAAACAAGGATAAAAGATATAAAAAAATACCTTAATGATGGAGTCATCAAAAGAATGATTTCTGATGTACCTATTGGAAGTTTTTTATCAGGGGGAATTGATTCCTCCTTAATATCTGCAATTATTGTTGATAAACATAAAAGTCAGTTAAACACCTACTCAATAGGATTTAATGAGAAATCTTATAATGAACTTGATTTTTCAAAAATTGTTTCAAATCACCTTAAAACAAACCATAAATATGAAATATTAGAAATCAATGAGGATATCATTAAACATGTTATCAGCAACATTGATGAACCATTTGGCGACTCATCTATCATCCCTACTTTTTTGCTATCAAAAATAACCAGAAAACATGTTACTGTTTCACTATCAGGTGATGCAGGTGATGAATTATTTGGTGGATATGATACTTATTTTGCTTACAAAATCTCAAATTACATACCTAATTTTCTTCTTTCAGCAATAAAATTATTTGCAAAAGCATTACCTAAAAGCGACAAGAAAGTACCTCTTTCTTTTAAAATTAAAAGGTTTACTAGAGACTTTAATAAAAACAAAGAAAAGCAACACATTGATTGGATGGCTACATTTAATGATGATGAGCGCAAAGTTCTTCTTCAAAAAAATTTTATTAATAGTAATAATTTCTTTTTATGTGATAATAAAAATAATTTATTAACCCTACAATTAAATGATATTAACCATTATCTAGCTGAAGATATTTTAAAAAAAGTTGATACTGCTTCAATGCTGAATTCTCTAGAAGTAAGAGTCCCTTTTTTGGACTACAGATTGGTGCCTCTAATATTGAGCCTGCCTGACAAATATAAAATTAAAAGTTTGAAAACAAAATATTTATTAAAATCCTTTGCAAGAAAGTTACTACCTAAAATAATACTTAAAAGGAAAAAGAGAGGATTCACTGTACCTATTTCAAGTTGGATAAAAGAGCTTGCTTTTATTCAGCAATATTTAACAGAAAATATGTATTTTGAACATAATTTACTCAATAAGAGTTATATAAATGATTTATTTTTTCAACATAAAAAAGGATTAAAAAATAATGCACGTCAATTATGGCTGGTTTTTGTTTTTAATTATTGGTGGTACAACTTTTATAAGAAAGAACTTACTTAAAAATTGTGATAATCATTGACTTTGATCCTAATTTTGCTTATTATTTGGCTTCCATGTCTTAAATTAATAATAAACTACTAAAATTAGGAAATTTTATGAACCTAAATGATACTAAAATTTGCATAATTGGCTTGGGATATGTTGGTCTCCCGCTAGCTGTTTTACTCAATACAAAATTTCAAGTAATTGGTTTTGATATCAATGAAGATCGAATAAATGAACTTAAAAATGGAAATGATTCTACAAATGAAGTTGAGACAACTGATCTATTAAACAGCTCAGTTGATTTTACAACAAATCCAAAAGAAATAAACAATGCAAATCTGATCATTATTACAGTACCAACCCCAGTTGATCAATACAAAATTCCTGATTTAACACCTGTAAAAAAAGCAACAAAAACTGTAGGACAGTATATTCAAGAAAATTCAATCATTGTTTATGAATCAACAGTTTATCCAGGTGTTACAGAAGAAATATGTGTGCCTATTTTAGAAAAAGAAAGTGGATTATCCTGGAAAAAAGATTTTTATGTGGGTTATTCACCTGAAAGAGTGAATCCGGGGGATAAAGAACATACAATTGATAAAATTAAAAAGGTTGTCTCTGGAGATACAAATGAAACTTTAAATTTACTAGCTGAAATTTATGGTTCAGTTATAACTGCAGGAATTCATAAAGCAAAAACAATAAAAACAGCAGAATCAGCTAAAGTAATTGAAAACATTCAACGGGATCTCAATATTGCATTAATGAATGAATTATCAATAATTTTCAATAGAATGGAAATTGATACAAAATCAGTTTTAGAAGCTGCAAAAACGAAATGGAATTTTTTACCCTTTGAACCAGGGTTAGTAGGAGGCCATTGTATTGGGGTTGATCCCTACTACCTTACTTTCAAAGCTGAAAGTATTGGTTATCACCCACAAGTTATATTAGCTGGAAGAAGAATTAATGATTCAATGGGTAAAGTAGTTGCAGAAAATACTATCAAAATGTTAATTAAAGCAGGAAAATCTGTTAAAAATAGCAAGATTTTATTATTAGGTTTTACATTTAAAGAAAATTGCCCTGACATTAGAAACACAAAAGTAATTGATGTTTATAAAGAGTTAACTGAATATGAATTAAAAGTTGATATTTATGACCCTCAAGCCAGTAAAATTGAAGTTCAAAAAGAATATAATATTGAAATGATAAATCATTATTTAGATAAAAAACCTTATGATGCGATTATACTTGCTGTAAAACACCATGAGTTTATAAATAATCTCGATATAAATAAAATGAAAGAAATATCTAGCAATAACAAAGTAATTCTAATCGATATAAAAGGGCTTTATGATCAAGAAGCTTGTAAAAAAGAGGGTATTTCTTATTGGCGATTATAAAAAAACAATCTGTTTTATTTGCCCTAAAGCGTACCCATTATTTAATAATAGAATAAAAAATAAAACTTTTGGTGGGGCAGAAGTTCAAATAAGCATTCTTGCAAAGCATCTAGCAAATACGAACAAAAACCTTATAATTAAATTACTTACAGCTGATTATGGGCAGAACAATAAAGAATTATACAAAAATATTGAAATATGGAAATCATTTAGTTTTAATAATAATACAATTGTAAAAATGAAAAAATTTTTTTCTGCCTTTTTAAAATTAAATGCTGATATATATATTCAAAGAACAATGACAAGTTTTTCTTGGCTTATCGCATTACTATGTAAAATAATGAAAAAAAAATTTATCTATATGATAGCAAGTGATAGCGAAGTTGATTTAGAGTATAATTTATACAAAAATCGTCTTTCTTTTTATCTATCAATACTGACATTTAAATTTTCGAGTCATGTTATTTCTCAAAATGAAAGACAAAAAAAAATTCTTGAAAGAAATAAAATCAACAATATTACCATAAAATCATCTTGTGAAATTATTCATAATCACCCCTTTCAAAAAAATAAAGAATACTACTTATGGATTGGGAGAGCAGATGAAGTTAAACAACCTGAAATATTTATTGAATTAGCCAAGTTATTACCAAATATTAATTTTGTTATGATTTGTCCAAAAAGCACAAATCTTAGCAAGGATGATTATTCTGTTTTAATAGATAAAGCAAAAAAATATAAAAATTTAACTTTTATCAATCATGTTGATTTTCTGGATACCTTTAAATATTATAAAGAAGCAACTGGGTTAATAAACACATCAATCTATGAAGGTTTTTCCAGCACATTTATTGAAGCAGGTCGTTTTGGGACTCCAATAATTTCATTGAATGTAAATCCTGATAATTTCCTTGTGAAATATAATTGTGGTTTTGTATGTGACGGAAATATTGATGAATTAAAAAATAAAGTAATTTTATTAGAAAATAACAATAATAAATACCATGAGCTATCAGGTAATATTTATCAATACGTAAAAAACAATCATGATATAGAAAAAAACTCAGAAGAGTTTTTAAAATTATTATAAGAGATATTTATGTGTGGTTTTGTAGGGTCAAACTTCTTAAATAGAGAAGAAATTACTCAACTTAATAATTTATTACATCATAGAGGTCCTGATCAGGAAGGGATATATATTGATAATAATATTTCCTTAGGTCATAAAAGACTATCAATTCTTGATTTATCTAATGATGGAAAACAACCCATGAAAGATGAATCCGGTAAATATATTATTGTATACAATGGAGAAATTTATAATTTCAAAGAGATAAAAGAAGAGCTAATTAATAAAGGATATCAATTCATTTCACATTGTGATACAGAGGTAATTCTTAAATCCTACATAGAATGGAATAAAGATTGTGTTTTAAAATTTAATGGACAATTTGCATTTTGTATTTTAGATAAAAAAAATCAACAACTTTTTCTAGCAAGAGATAGACTGGGTATTAAACCTCTTTATTATTATTATGATGGTAAAAGTTTTTTATTTGGATCAGAACTAAAGGTAATATTAAAATCAAAATTAAATAAATGCATCAATCAATCATCATTAAATCATTATTTATTATTTGGGTATGCACCTTCAGAGCAATCCATTTTAAATAATGTTTATAAATTATTACCAGGCAATTTACTTTATTTTGATATACAAAAAAATAAAATAACAGAAACCACTCAATATTGGACAAATAATAGTACTAATATTCTATCAGATAAAAATGCAAATTATGAAAAAATTATTTATCAAAAGCTTGATGATGCAGTAAAAAAAAGACTTATTGCCGATGTACCTGTTGGGGCTTTTTTATCTGGTGGAATAGACAGTTCAATTATTGTCTATTTTATGAAAAAATACATAAAGGATTTAAAAACTTTTTCCATACAATTTGATTACCAAGATTTTGATGAATCCCAATGGGCAAATCAAATAGCCAAACTCTATCAAACTGATCATTATGAAATTAAATTTGATGCCAAAGATGTAAGAGATTTAATACCTAAACTAGTATATCATTATGATGAACCGTTTGCTGATTCATCAATGATTCCTACTTATCTGGTTTCTATGGTTG
>JAKSBL010000592.1 GCA_022361115.1 Spirochaetota bacterium
ACTCCATGAAAATCATATGCTTGAATATTACCTTGATCATTGACTCCAGTACCTGTATTGGACATAAAATTCCAGCCGCTTCCTATTAAAAAAGCGGTTTCCAGTTTTAGTAATCCGGTAAATGTTAAGATAACTCCTAAACCAGAGTTCATAGTGATAGGAGAAACATCACTGTAAATTCTGAATTTAATATTATTGTTCTTCATGATCGGATTCTGAGTGGTAAAAAATGGAGCAATAAAATCATAGGTTAAGGCCAGCCTTAAATCAAAACCACCTATTTCATTACGATTTATTCTATTATCATCAGTCGGATAATAACCAAAAAATAACTGAATATTACCCCTAAATTTGAATATGGTATCTGATTTTTCTCTAAAGCGAATTTTATTGATATCATTGGTGGTATCACTTACCAGAGAAAAACTACAAACTAAAAATATAAAAAAATATATTATTGCTTTCTGCATTAATCCAAATTCATACTTACAAAATTAAATTAGAACATTAAAAAAACAATAAATTATTGTTTTTCAAAATCTATTTGTATCATAAATATTGAATAGCAACAAGAATTTATTAAAAAATAAAACAATTTACTGCTTTATTTATCTGTATTGAAAAGCATGATTAATAAAAATTTCAAGGTTCTGGTTTAGCCTCACCAAAAACAGTTCTCCCTCCATATTGACAGGATTGCTTTTTTTCTTTATCTAAAACTTGAGAAAAATTGGCTTGAGGATAAAAGCGCTTTTCAATATCTTTTTGCAAAATATGCAGTCTCTGTAAACATTTCATCTTATCTTGATTTCCCAATCTTGCCTTGTTCAAAGCACTGCGTAAAACTTGGATTGATTCATCATAAACTTGTAGAGGAACAGGAAAGGGATGACCATCTTTACCGCCATGGGCAAAGGAAAAGCGTGCCGGATCATTAAAACGAGAAGGGGTTCCGTTGATCACTTCACTAACTAAAGTAAGGGATTGAATAGTTCGTGGCCCGACTCCATGCATAAGTAAAAAAGAAGTGAAATCAGGAAATGATTTTTCATATGCCAAAGCTAAAATACTACCTAATCTCTTCAGATTAACATCCTTTTCTCTTACTTCATGATGTCTGGGCATGATGACTTTTTTTATTTCATCTATCATCTTATCTGGCTCCTGATGTGTCAATTCAACAATACTTTTACGAGTGGGGTCTGCTTTTTTATCAGTCAGGTTAAGGATTAGGCCTTGATTCATTCCTACTACGCCAGTATGGGGTTCTTCAATAAATGATTTAATTTGCGAAGAATGCCAGTGATAGCGTCTCGCCATTTTATTGTTTGTATTCATACCCTGCTGAATAATGGTCCACTCTCCTTGATCAGTAACAATAAAATTGTGCAGATATAATTGATACCCATCCTGAATTGCTGTATTATCTACCTTTGCGCTCAATTTACTAGCTCCAATGAGTTTATCCCCATCTAAACTCAAGTGGTCACTTAAACGCTGTAATTCATCAGGTGTTTGACGGGAATATTTGCCTCTTCCTCCGCAAATATAAATCCCTAATTGCTTTGAAATAGGATTTATCCCTTTTTTTAAAGCCCCCATGACACTGGTAGTAATCCCTGAAGAATGCCAATCCATTCCTAACACACAACCTAAAGCCTGAAACCAGAGAGGATCAGATAACCGTCTTAAAACTTCAGATTTGCCAAACTGATAAACCAGTGATTCAATAATCAAAGTACCAAATTGGCTCATCCTTTCAGAAAGCCACTTCGGCACATGACCATAATGCAGAGGAAGATCTGTATACCCACTTCTTTTCATATTCCGCCTTTTTTTATCAGTTATCAATACTTATAAATTAGCACTTAATAATAGAGGAATCAAGTAATAAAATCCATGATAAACTCAGAGTAAGGGAAAATAAAATCATAATATTAAGGGATCAATCAATAAAGTCCGGATATATTTTTGTCTCTGGGAAATTCAATGGTAAATACCAATGGAATTTCAATGACTTTACCAGGTTCCGGCTTAAAGAACCACTCTAAAAATTTCAGTTCATTCATTTTTAATTGATCATTATTTTCTTTATACTTAGGTTCAATCAGGTTCACTTTTATATCCTGGTGCTCAGAAATAGGAATTTGGTCCCAGATAACAATTTCTTCTGCTGTTTTCTTGTTATTGGTAACCTTAATTAAAAACTCATACTGGAGTTGACTCTTCTTACTGACCAGCCCTTCTTTCTTATAATACTTTTTCAATAGTTTGTGTTCCACTTTCAGCCCTTCATCAATTCCTAAAAAAGTCCAGAACTCTTCACTTGGTGAAACCAGGTCCAGATTACCATGAGCAACAAAGTTGTTATCTAAAAAGATATTGGTTTCTCCTGGTAAAAAAGGAAAATCCGTTTCATTTTTGACTTTTGCTTTTAAATAGGCATAAGCAGAGAGTTTTGGTATTGTGGAGTAACGAAACGAAGCGGGAAACTCTTTCAGCATTACTAAAGCCTTATGCGGAATATTGTCACTGGTAATATCTGATCTTCCTGGTAGTTGAAAAATTACTGAGGTTGTTTGAGTATTGACCATAGCATCTGGAATTGAGATGGGTTCTTGATATTGTTCTGTTTCATCAATCACAGGTTCAGCAGCCATTTCTGCATCAGCAAACATCTGAGTATTCTTGGCTTTTTTCGCCACTCGTGCCGAAGGTGCAGCTGCTGCTAGCGGTTCAGGCATCATCATATTTAAATACCAGGGATTCATTTGCGGCTGCACAGCAGAAACATGTGCTTGCGCTGTAGATAAAGAAAGGGCAACATTTGGCCAATCTTCTCCAGTATTTTGAGTGATCATTGCTTGATAACCGATTTTCATCTTTTTTGTAGGAGTGGAAACTCGCAAATCATAAACCGGGTACCAGGTTGGTCCATAGATGAGATAAGTTAAATCTAATTGTATCTCATCCTCTTTTGTGACCTCCAGGAGTACTTCAACTATGTTTTTCTTTTTTGTAGCATTACCTAATTGATTTAACTGATTGCTTAATTTTTCTGACTCTTTGCTAATATCCCGGTTTTTGATATGTGCTTCTCGAATTTCTTTATTAATCTCATCTAATTTTGAACGATAAAAGGTTGTCATTTTAATCCATTTATCTGGATCTAACAGATTGGTATTCTCTTTTTCTTCAGCTTGAGTCAATTTATTAATAATAGATTCTACAAAGTCCTGTTCTTTCTGAGCAATCATGATTTTTTGATTGATCTCATTTTGAATATCCTGTTTTTCCATTATCATATTTTGAAGACTTTTTATCTTATCATCAGTTACATCAGTAAAATACTTTTCCCGGAACTGAATATCTTTTAAAACAGCTGATCCTTTTCCTTTTACTTGAATACTATTCTGCTCCAGATAATCTGGAAGATCATCAAAACAGATGAGGTGTTCTCCCTTAGTGAGTTTTATCTTGGCTTGACGGGTTATCATAGCCCGGTCAAAATAAACTGTCACCTCGCTAATAGTGGAATCACAAATAATAGAATTTTCTTGATTTTTCATAATTTGTCCTTTTAGTATAAGCAGACTCTGAAGAAGAGCTCACAGATAATATGAAAAAAACAGGATGAGACAAAAATTTCTTTATCTCTGTTCTTTTGTGTCTTTCTATGTAAATCCATGAACCATCTCTTCTTCATTATATCAAAAAAAGATTTTTAAGGAGGAATGATTAATCAGATTATAATTTTTATTGATTGTTTTTTGTGAAAAGAATACCCCATCTTTTGCTTATCATTATTCTCCGTATATTTTTCCCGTATATTTGAAAAATTTTTAAATATTAATAATAAATGCCCTTATCTGCAAAGCTTTTACAAACAAGGGCACCAGAAATAATAAATATCATCAATCAAAAAGGTGATTATATTGAATTACCAGACGTTTTTATAAATTTCGTTAAATACAGGATAGGATTTTTTTAATACTTCATCTGTGTGAGGCTTAATTTGAGTATAGGCACCATCATAAATCTTCCGATATTTTTCATGATTTTCTTTGATCGGAGTAAAAGTATCTTTCGTTCTAACCATGTTTTGAATAGCTTGATCAAAATCATCATAAACATTCATGGCAACAGCAGTACAAATTGCTGCTCCCAGACAGGCAGCACTATTGACTGTTCGGCGACTGGCAGGCATATTAAATACATCAGCCAGCATTTGCACCATTAATTCAGATTTTGAGCCCCCACCTGCAATGACTAATCGATCAATAGCAACTTCCCCTTCATTACACATGTTATTGATATTGGTTTTCATTGTAAAAGCAATCCCTTCTAAAATAGAACGGTACATGTGCGCTGCAGTATGTCTAACATCAAACCCAATCATCACACCTCGCCTAAATGGTTCAGATGGTGGAGACAGCCACTCTAATATAGTCATCAAGCCATCCGATCCAATATTGACCTTTGCTGCCATCTGATTTAAATACTCTTCTTCAGAAAGCCCAACTCCCCAGGCTTTAGAAGAGATTTCTTCTCCTAGTAAGTTCTTAAACCAGCTAATAGTCCACATTCCCCGTCGAATACCTGAGGATTCATAAACATATTGATGCGGAACCGAACCAATGGTAGGAAAGAAAGATTGAGCATTATGAAAATCACGCGGGCTATTTACCATAGATGAAATATAGGTTCCCAATGAAATCATTGCAGTATGATCGTCATTAACACCTAATCCAACTAATTCAACAGCCTTATCATTTCCAGTTGCAACAACGGGTAGTCCAACTGGTAAGGCTGTAGCTTCTGCAGCTTGTGGTGTGACATGACCCAAAACTTCTCCTGGCATTTTTAAATCAAACAGCATTTCTCTTGGTACCTGACAGCCTTTGATAATCTCTTCATCAGCACTCCATTGCCAGGTAACCCGATCAATCGGCCACAACCATTCATAATTAGAAGCTGTATCAGCAAAATTCCCGGTTAAACGGTGAGTTAAATAGCCAGATACCGTTGTAACATATTTTACTTCTGGATTATCATGTTCATATGGACGGCCTAACCGTTCATCCATCCAGCTCATAATAGGAGAAGCTAAGGAACCATTTCCCTTTAGGACTGCCCGACAGGAACGAATACCACAAAGTCCTACACCAATAATATCTTTTACATTTCCAGTGAATTTTTCCAGAGTTTTATGACAAGCACTTTTTAGGGCTTCCCAAAGGTCATCATCAGGATGTTCAACCACACCTGGCCTGGGTGTATCTGTTGGTTGTAAGAGGGTATAATCTTCACAAAGCGCATTCCCCTGTAAATCAAAAAGGGTAACCTTAGTACTCTGAGATCAAGAATCTATACCAATGATATATTTAGCATTATAATCAGCCATATCATGCCCTTTCCTATTCATAACAGTTGTGCAATAAGTGCATTTACACAATGATAACTGAAACCAGGAGTCATTCTACCACCCCTGGCTGGTTATCACACATATACATTAATTATTGCTGTCTACTTTGAATAATGTTCCATAATTCATAATTTCATTTGGATCAAAAACTTCTTTTAGTTTTTCCAGCATCCAGTAAGAAGTGCCATGCTCCTGATCCATCCATGGTGCCCGGTATTTACCAGCACCATGGTGGTGACAGATAGATCCTCCGGCTTTTAATACCTCCTCTACAATAATCGTTTTTATAGGGAGGTGATAACGACTGACCTCTTCTTCCGGAGCACAATCAACAACATTATAATCATATACAAAATAAAGATTGGTACCATTAATGTAGGAATGTGAAGAGTGCCCCCCCAACATAGTTAAATGATCTGCATAGGGGAACTCTTTCCGGATTCTATGAATAGAATTTGCATAAATTTCATGGATCACATCCCAGGTGCCGGATATCTCTGTAGTGTGACCAATATGGTTGGTTTCTTTTATTTGTTGTGCTTCTTCATCAATCTTTTCCGGCCCCCAGTTTAAATTTTCAAACCAGGTTTGAATGTAACGGCTGTCAATCTTGTTACAACCCTTTGTCTCCTGGGCAACTTTTTCTATACATTCACTCATTGCCTCTGTAATGCCTTTAGGCCCTTCAGCAAGAAAAATGACGACATGTTTATCCCCAGCAAACTGATCAAACCCATGTTGCTTTCCGTCTTCCGGGTCATAAGCTCTGGCAACAGAAGGACGATATCCTTCAACCACAACTGCTCTCAGCATATTAAGAGCAGTTTTCATATCATCTACTGTAAATCCAAAATACCGATAATTTTCAGGCATATATTTATGAATCTTTACTGTAACCTCAGTAATAAAACAGAGAGCACCTTCATTACCAATAATGACATGTCGCAGATCTGGTCCAGCCGCCCTTCTCGGCACATTTTTGATTCTCACCACTCTTCCATCGACTGGAAAAACAGCTTCTAATCCAATAATCATATCTTCTATCCCCCCATAAAGGGTAGAAAACTGACCAATACTACGAGTAGCTGTTAATCCGCCCAATTGAGCCAAAGGTTTGGATTGAGGAGAATGTCCCGTAGTTAAACCTTGAGCTCTTAACTGATCTTCTAAAATTTCCAGAGGCACACCACACTGACCTGTTGCCTGCATGTTCACCGGATCAATTTTTAAAATTTTGTTCATCCCTGAAGCATCAACTATCACTGTATTTTTTTTTACCACTTCCAGGCCACCTTCAGTTGCTGACTGGCCTGTCCTGGGAATCACATTTACCTTGTTATCATTACAATACCTTAAGACATCTGAAATTTCTTTGGTACTATTTACCATAACAACGGCAGCCGGAGTTGGCCGGATAAATACACCTTTATGAGTTGCATACCTTAGAAAACGATCTTGTGAATTTTCCCTTAATACTTGTGGATCTGCTACTACTTGATCACGGCCAAGTATATCGGTTAAATCCTTTACAATTGTTTCCTGATTAATAGCCATAATATTCCTTCCTTAATTTATGTTCTTTATTTTTATTCACTTATTCTCACTCCTCCTTATCCATCAACTCGCATTAGCTGGATAGAGGATCAGAGGAGTATTAGTAATTATTAAATTAACGCACTAGGAATCCGCCATCAACAGGCAGGATCACACCATTTATAAAATCTGAAGCCTTGCTAGCCAAAAATACACAAGCCCCCATTAATTCTGCAACATCTCCCCAGCGATTAACTGGAGCATGATCCATTACCCATTGATTACCTTTGGGATCTGCCTGACGTGCCTTTGTAACTTCAGTTTTAAAATATCCTGGAGCAATACCATTAGATTGTACATTGTACTCGCCTAATTCATCGCAATAGACTTTGGTTAATCCAGCTATTCCATGCTTTGTTACACCATATGCTGGGGATTGTCTTCCGCCTAAGAAACTAAACATCGAACAAATATTAATTATTTTTCCACTTTTTTGTTCTTTCATATATTTTCCAGCAGTATTGGATAACTCAAAAGCAGCAGTTAAATTAACAGCAATCATTTTATCCCATTGTTCACGAGTAAAATCGGGGAAATCTCCGCAGAGACAAATTCCTGCATTATTTACCAGAATATCTACACTACCTAATTCATTAACACAGTTTTCTACAATTTCCTTTGGAGCTCCATCACGGGTTATATCTATTTGCATAAATACCGATTTGGAACCTGTTTCGGCTACTAAACGACGAGTATCTTCATCGCCTGATGAATCTATTGAAGGTACCAAAACATTAGCACCAGCTTTTGCTAAGGCAACTGTAAAAGCTTGTCCCAAACCGCGGTTTCCTCCAGTTATAATTGCATTTTTCCCTTTGAGTGAAAAATAGTCCATTGAAAAATCAGTAATTTCCATACATCCTCCTGTGCTGTTTACAAAAAGCATCTAATAAAAGTTAAAAAAAGATGCCTCATACCATTCATATTTTTTAGATACTAATAAAAAGCCTTTTTTCTTGATCAAACTGCTATAGCAAAAAAAAAGAGAAAAGTCCCCCCTTTTAAAGGAGTTACTTTTCTCTTTTCTCTAGTAACTGTACTTACTATACAAGCTGTTTTATATTCTGTCAACTCCTTTTTATTAAAAACGACAGTTTTTTATAGTTTTGGAATCATCTACCTGTTAAAAGCAAAATCATAAACTTATTTTTTCCATGTTTTTTGCATGATAGGTTACACAAAAGACAATGAACAATAGTGAAAAACTTAGTATTTCTCTTAAAGTAATTGACAAATATTCTAAAATACATTACTCTCCATTTATCTTAGATGAGGAAACACTAAATTTATGAAACTTAATACTCTTGTCTGTATCTGTATTATCTTCTCTTTTCACTTAATGAGGTATAAGCTATATTGATAGAGATAATAGTAGAAAATTACAAGCCTGTATCCATTAAGTGGTACAGGCTTTTTTTATTCTCAAATATTTTATTTAGATGTAGAGGAGAAAAAATGACAATTAAGTTATATCTTTACAATACGATATCACGTCAAAAAGAGGAATTTAAACCAATTCAAAAGAATTGTGTCTCATTTTATGCCTGCGGACCTACTGTTTACTGGTATCAGCATATTGGAAACCTGCGAACCTATATTTTTGAAGACGTTTTAAAAAGGGTATTACTTTTTAATGGTTATCAAGTAAAACATGTAGTTAATGTCACAGATGTTGGTCACTTAGCATCAGATGCAGATGAAGGGGAGGACAAACTGCTGAAAGGTTTGTTACGGGAAGGTTTACCATTAACAAAAGGATCCATGCTCCGGTTAGCAGATAAATATTTCCAAGAATTCCTGGAAGATTTTAAACGGTTAAATATTATTATGCCAGATGTATGGTGTAAAGCAACTGAGTATATTGATGACATGATTAAACTAATCAAATTGATTGATAAAAATGGGTATGCCTATCAAACCAGTGTGGGTTTGATTTTTGATACAGCAAAATTTCCTCACTACTCTGATTTAGGCCGCTTAAAACTGGAGCAACAGGATCAGGGGACACGAACATCTATTGATAATGAAAGAAAAAACCCCAGTGATTTTGCCATGTGGATTACCAACCAGTCTAATCATATTATGCAATGGGATAGTCCCTGGGGCAAAGGATTTCCAGGGTGGCATATCGAATGTAGTGCTATGAGCCGTCGCCATCTGGGAGATCAATTTGATATTCATTGTGGCGGCAAGGAACATATTGGAGTACATCATACTAATGAGATTGCTCAAGCAGAAGCAGCAACAGGAAAACACCCCTGGGTAAATTACTGGCTCCATGCAGAATGGTTAACTATACCTGAAGGTAAAATGTCTAAATCAAAAGGAAATTTTATTCGAATCTCCGATTTTGTCACTCAAAAAATTGATCCTTTAGCTTTTCGCTACTTTTGTTACACAGCTCATTACCGTTCCCCTTTGAGTTATACAGCTGAAGCCTTTGCAGGATCAGTGAAAGGGTATAATAATTTAAAAAAGAGAATTGCGGAATTACTAAAAGAAAAAACTGACCAGGGAGAAAACATAAAAACCCAGTACCAGGCTGAGTTCAAAAATTTTATCAACGATGACCTCAATATTCCTCGAGCTATTGCCTTGCTTCATGCTATGATGAAAGATGAGAAATTAGGAGCAAAGCAAAAGATAGAGTTGCTAGATCACATGGATCAGGTATTTGCTCTGGATTTATTAAAAGCAGAGGAACAATCCATTCCAAAAGAGATCATTGAATTAGCTAATGAAAGATTACAGGCCAGAAAGGATAAAAACTGGAACCTTGCTGATGAAATAAGAGCAAAAATCAATGCTCAAGGATTTAATGTTATGGATAAAGCCGATGGATACGATTTGGAAAAATGTCATTAATCGATACTTAGCTTTATTATTAAGAAAAAAACAGAGTTTTTGTGTCATTTCATTAACCTAAAGACACGAAATGATAAAATGTAAGGATCATAAATTCACAAATCAAATTAATTTTTCAGAAAATTCTTTTTGCAGGCTACCGATAAGTATGCTAAAATATTTTTATTAAAAAGTTTACAGGATAAATCAATGGATCAATCTAAATTAAGTATTCAGCAAAACATTGATACTATTCAAGAAAAACTCTTAGTCTTAAGCCATAATATTCATAGTCATCCAGAAATTGCTTTTCAAGAGTTTAAAGCAGTTCAATGGATGACAGAACTATTAGCAGAGCATAATTTTCAGATTGAGAAAAATCTGGGAGGAATAGAGACTGCATTTAAGGCAGTCTTACCTGGCAAAAAAACAGGTCCGACTGTAGCCTTTATTGCTGAATATGATGCCCTGAGAAATATTGGTCATGGGTGCGGGCACAATCTCATTGCTACAGCTGCTGTAGGAGCAGCAATTAGTTTAAGCAAAGAGATGAAAAACTTAGCAGGCCAACTGGTCCTCTTAGGAACTCCGGCAGAAGAATGGGGAGGAGGTAAAATTCGGTTATTAGATAAAGGAGTATTTGATGATATTGATTTTGCACTCATGTTTCATCCAGCTTCCTATAATATGATTGGCCGCGGCGGTTTAGCTGCTGGCGGCTTAATTGTTGAGTTTCAAGGAAAATCAGCCCATTCAGCAGCACCTGAAGAAGGGATCAATGCATTGCAGGCTGTGATCAACACATTTAATGGGATTGACAGTATTCGTAGTGAATTTAGGGAGCAGATGAAAGTCAGTGGTATTATTACTGAAGGAGGTTCTGCATCCAATATTATTCCAGACCGGGCAAAGGCAGAATTTTTACTCCGAGCTCGTACTATTGCTCACTTAAATGAACTGTTAGTAAAAATAAAAAAAGTGATCCAAAGCAGTGAAATAACTACTGGAGCAAAGGCCAGTATTGAAGAAGACTTTAAATATGCAGAACGTTATCCTAATCTGGAAATGGCTGAACAGTTCAAAAAAAATATGGAAAACCTCGGAGAAAAGATGGGCTATCCAGACCCCCATGAAATATTGGGTTCATCAGATATTGGCAATGTTTCTCTCAAGCTACCTATTATCCACGCTTATATGAAAATTTGTAACCAATCGGTAAAAGGGCATTCTAAAGAATTTAGTCTGGCAGCTGTATCACCAAGGGCAGATGAAGTAGTGATTAAAACTGCCAAAGCTTTAGCTATGACTGGATATGATATTTTTACAAATGAAATATTGAGAAAACGAATTTATCAGGAATTTAAAGAAAAAGTTGCAGTTACTGCCTAATTCAAGGACATATATAAACCTGGAGAAAAAAAATGAGTATATTTCAAGTTAATGAAAAAAAAATAAA
>JAKSBL010000495.1 GCA_022361115.1 Spirochaetota bacterium
ACCGCAGGAAAAAATCATCAAAATAAAATTGAGATTTCTGGTATCGGCATTAATCCGGTCAATTTTTTCGTGCAGATTTTCAGCCATTTGCTCAGATATTGCTGTAAACCTTTCTAGCAGAATATTAGTTCGTTTTGATAATTCCGGAGTCATTTTCTCAGCCTTAGCCAGTTTTTCCGGACTTGTCTCGTCCATCATCTTGTATACATAGTCAGCAGCAATAGAAAATTCAAGAAAATCGTTCAGAAGAGATGAAATATTATCTTTGATTTCCGGAATAATTTTCTGGTCAGACAGGATCGCTTTAAAAATTTTTTCAATCTTTTCCTGTTCATTCCAGGCTTTATCAAGAAGATTCCATTCTCCGGTCATAACGGCATCTTCGTAAAGTCTTAATTGAGATTTAAAGCATTCAAAGGCCAGGCTGCTATTTTGTGCTGCTGGAAATTCACTGTCAGAAATATCATCCAGTCTGCTGATATTCCTTTTATCCAGCATGTAACCCACCATACCATTGACAACGATACTAATAAGCAATATACCTACAACAAGCCATATTTTCCATTTAATATCTTTTTTCATAAATTTGCCTGCAAATCAAATTTCAACTCTTAAAGCACATAAGTATCTTGTATCTAAACCTTAATAATTGCAAGTCCAATAACAAAATGTTGACGCGCATGAATACATAGACTCATACAAATTTAATATCGGTTGCCATTTATAGGCGGTTAATTAGAAAAACACAGTTTTGAGATGAAATGCGTATGAATAGAAAAAGCAGTACACTCAGAAATGATAAACACCCTGACAAATGATATAGCAACCCTAATCTTTATTTATCAGAAGGCCCAGGTTGTTTTAAATGAAATCATTATACTATCTCCCCCATGATCGACATTTAGCTTTGCGGGCCATTGGGATGTACCATTTCCATCATTAAAATCAAGCTGAGCTTTTATCAGCCAGGAATCTGTGAGGTTATACCGGCCAAAAAATGAATAAACATGGGCATCTGTTTCTGCTCTATTTTTGTTACCTTCCATTACATCGTACTCTGTATAATAAAATCCGGCTGAAAATTTTTCATTAAACTCGTAATTTGTTCCTATGTACCATCCACGACTCTGATCGATACTATCTTTTCTCTGAAGATTGAATTCGTACATAAGTGTCAGTTTATCGATTACATATTCCAGAGAATAAACATGGTTTGCCCTATTATCCTGACTCTCATTATAGGTATCAAAAGTAATATCATTATCGCTGGAATAAAAATTATGCAGTACCAATTCAGCGTCTATTCTTCTCCAAGTGTAACCTGCCCTTAAACCATCCAATGGAGTTTCCCACAACAATTGCAAATTATAGCTTTTCGGATTATCTGCTTCCATCTTTGTTACTCTAAAATATTGTGCATTATAGGAAACATCGCCCGAAGAATTTTCTTTAGCAACAACATTACCCGTACCAGCCTGATAATACATATAACCAAGTTCATTTAAATTAACATTACCATACAGTGTCACACCATCACAAGCGGAAAAATAATCTCTAAAGTATTCCGGATAAATTGTCTGCGGCAAAAATACTGAAGTACGGAGCATATCCACATCCCTGGTCTCGTTATACAAGCCTGTCGGAACACGATATCTTCCAGCTCGAATACCTATAAAATCTTCGATCTGCCAGTCAGCAAGACCATAATGTAAGGCAATTTCATCACCCCCCTGACCTCCAATATTATATCCCATTATCTGAGCAGCCAGCATAATATCATTAGTAAGATATCCTGCAAAGTTAACCCCAAATTCCCGAAGATTCCAGGTACCATTTTCTGAGCCGACTATTACGTCATTCTTTGTACTTTTGGCATAACCTTGAGAGAAGAACCCATGCATATCCACTTTTTCTACAGGAAAACCTATTTCGGAAAGATCAAGCTCAATAGCCGAACATGGAAATACCACTATCATCAAAAAAGCTGTCACGAAAGTTATTGTTAGATTCATTTTTATCATTTTAATACTCCTAAAAACAGAAGTTTGATTAACCTTTATTTTTCAGTTTTGCCTCTCTATTTTTTCTTAACCGCCAATACTTTAACAGCATCAGTTACTACCGCATTATCCTTTGAAGTCTTTATATGGATATAGCCAATCGCTCCCTTAGTCTTTTGGACATGCTGAACAAGCTCTTTTTCAGTTTTGAATGATTTTGGCATTTTTGCCTTTCCGGAAAAAACAAGTTTTTTCCAGAAATTCTTAAACTGAGTTGTTGTTTTTCTAATGTAGTTTTTGACAAAACTCTCGTGAACCGGACCTTCTTTCAGAGTTGCCAGGTTTACTTTAACTTTCTTTTCACCAACCGAAGTTGTCCTGCCGAGAAAAATTTCCTCAACAAGCTTATTATTGATTCTTGTCAAAGGAAAATCCTTGTGACAAACAATGACAATCTGCTCGGGCTTTACCTCTTCGGCTGATACTGCTGTATGAAAAAAAACAATAACAAGCAGTATTGATAAAAATAACGTTAACTTTTTAGTCATTGATATACTCCCGATTTTTTAACTTGCGAGTATTTTATGGTATTCTTACTTATTTTATATTATCGGAACTTATCCCAAAAACTCCTTGCGCTACAATTGGCTGCAATTTCCTTCGAGCAATATTGATCTGCAATAAACACACTCAGCATATATTATCCAAGCGCTTTTACCTTCATCTCGCTCAAAAAAATCGATCAATCTCGCATTAAAACATATTCTGGAATAAATTCCATATATAACGCCAGTCATTATTTCGTCATTAGAACTTCAAACAATTACTAATTAATAAGGAAAATATTTGTAGTAAATGCGAAAGGATACAAGTGCATTACTGCCAAAAAGCTAAGGTGAAGTATTATAAGCACTGAAAAGCCACTCTGAGTAGTAATTATATGATAATACTAATACCTGAAAGAGATGTATTTAGTCCCATAATATTCAGGCAGCCTTCTGTACAGCAGAAGGTCTGAAGAAAGATCCATAAGGAATAATGAACCGATAATCAATCACATTCAATCATAAATGAATTTTATCAAAATCTCCGAATTTTAA
>JAKSBL010000137.1 GCA_022361115.1 Spirochaetota bacterium
TAATAAATATTCAATAAAATGAGGAGTGACGTGTTTATGAAAAAAATTCTAGTTGTATTACTAACCGTTTTATTGCTTTTCAGTTTTGCTGCTTGTAAACAGGGAAGCGGGGAAGTAAAATTAGGTGGAATTTTTCCATTAAGTGGTGGTGCTGCTACTTTTGGACAATCATCTAAAAATGGAATGCAAATGGCTATTGATGAATTCAATGCTGCAGGCCACAAAATTGATGGCAAAACCATCATGATTAAACCTATCTATGGTGATACTGAAGGCCAGCCAGAAAAAGCTGCTAATGTTGGACAAAAATTAATCAACCAGGACCAGGTAATTGGTATTGTTGGTGCTGTAATGAGTAAAAATAGTTTAGCTATTGCTCCTATTGCTCAGGCTGCAAAAGTTCCTATGATTTCTCCTACTTCCACTAATCCAAAAGTTACCCAGGTTGGTGATTATATTTACCGAGCTTGTTTTATTGACCCCTTCCAGGGTACAGTAATGGCAAAATACGCTTATGATGATTTAGGAAAAAGAAGAGCTGCTTTGTTATATGACAATGGTAATGACTATAATAAAGGTTTAGCAGAGTTCTTTAAAAAGAGTTTTGCTGAATTAGGTGGTGAAATTGTTGCTGAGGAAGCTTTTACTGATGAAGATAAAACTGTAGACTTCAAAGCTCAATTAACAAACATCAAAACTCACAATCCAGATTTTATTTACATTCCTAATTACTATCAAGCTGCTGCTTTAATTATGAAACAAGCTGCTGAAATTGGTTTAGAAGTACAATTTGGTGGTGGGGATGGATGGGATTCTCCAGAATTAGTAAACATTGGCGGAAAAGCTGTAGAAAGCGGTTTCTTTTCTAACCATTTTTCTAAAGATGACACAAGACCAATTGTTCAGACCTTTGTTAAAGATTATACTGCAAAATTTGGTGCAACTCCTGATGCTTTAGCTACATTAGCTTATGATGCAACAAAAATTTTCTTAAATGCAATGGTTAAAGCGGATTCATTAGACAAAATGAAAATCAGAGATGCTATGAAAACTACCAGTGATGAATTTGTTGCTGGTAAAGTAACATTTGATTCAAACAGAAATCCAATTAAGAGTGCAGTTGTATTAACGATTAAAGATGGACAACAAATGTTTGTTAAATCAG
This sequence comes from Spirochaetota bacterium, assembly GCA_022361115.1. Lineage (GTDB taxonomy): Bacteria > Spirochaetota > GWE2-31-10 > GWE2-31-10 > GWE2-31-10 > JAKSBL01. Next base: position 1,166 of record JAKSBL010000137.1, read on the forward strand.
TTAGTCCTTAATAAAAAAATTAATCAGGATGGCAAGATGACAATATTGCCATCCTGTTTTTTCTATTAATAATTTACTAATCAACAATTTTAATGTTTATTAAACTTTTCATTAAACAGACAATCACTATTATTCTTAATATATAGATAATAACAGGAAAAAACTATGAAAGAATTTTATAAAAAAAACAGGCAGATAATCATCTGGAGTATTATCATTGCTTTATCTGTCTTTTATGTAGTCTACCTGATTCGAGTCCCTAGTGGATTACAACAATTAATCAACGGGATCGAACTGGGTTCTATATATGCCCTGATCGCTCTAGGATATACCATGGTTTACGGAATTATCCGTTTAATCAACTTTGCTCATGCCGATATTTTTATGCTGGGAGCATACATGGGCTTATTTGCCTTTAATCTCTTTGGCCTGCCCTTCTGGATGCTCATCATCCTCTCCATGGTCATTTGTGCGGTGATCGGAGTAGTAATAGAAAAACTGGCTTATAAGCCGTTACGATTTAAACCCCGGTTATCTGCATTGATCACAGCTTTAGGGGTGTCATTATTATTGGAAAATTTTTTCCGTTTAAATCCTTTTCAATTTGGAAGTGTGAAGTTGGAAGCAGTCTCAAAGGAAGGTAAATTCTTAGCTTCTTTTCCTTTTTCTCCCAACCCTAAAGCCTTTCCCGAAATGATAGCAAAAGTGGAACTGGTTAAAACAGATTTTTTAGTTATAACCAATTATACAGTTATTTATCTGGTAGTTGCAGCTATTCTGTTAGCTCTTCTATATTACATTGTTAATCACACCATGATTGGAAAACAAATGCGTGCTGTATCTTTTGATAAAAATTCAGCAGCTCTCATGGGAATCAACGTGAACAGGGTAATCAGCTACACCTTTGTTATTGGTCCGGCATTAGCAGGAGCTTCAGGAATTCTTTTTGGAATGAAGTATGGAATTTTACAATCCCCCTACCTTGGAATATGGCCAGGTTGGAAGGCCTTTATTGCTGCTGTACTGGGTGGTATTGGAAATCTACCCGGAGCGGTTTTAGGTAGTTATATTATGGGAATTTCAGAAATTTATGCAACATCCGTTAACTCTGATTTAGGATTTGGCGTTTCCTTTGCTATTTTAATCCTGATCCTAGTATTAAAACCAACCGGATTGTTGGGAAAACTTCAACCAGAAAAGGTATAAGATATGAGTAATAATAA
>JAKSBL010000639.1 GCA_022361115.1 Spirochaetota bacterium
AACATCTGGATCAAACCTTTTATAAGAGTAATAAATTTTACTTAATTTTGTATCCAGATTGTATCTGTAGAGATAAGTCCCTTTACGGTTGCTGATGACAATCCGTCTGCCGGATTTGTCATAACGGATAGTCTTATCCCCTTGTTTTTTGATCCGGTTAGTCTGTATACCTTTATCTTCAAACTTGATAGTCTGGTTATTTGTATTAAACTGACCAATCTGAGTTCTTCTGTTGGAACTGTCATATTGATAATCATCTTTTAGTTTTACTGCCAGTGAGTACACTTTAACTACATCAGAGAGTCTCCCTTTGATGTCGCCACTGGTTCTGTCAGCTTCATAACCTGCTTGCTCTCGGTTAAGCGGCAGTTCTTTTATAAACTTCCGGCCGTCTGTGTATTCTCCTATGTTTAAGTAGCCAAGCGGATCGATTTCATCTTTGTTAAAATGGATCATGATCTTTTTAGCATTAATAGGATTGTTTAGGACAACGATGCACTGCTGATCTTTATTGATCAGTTCATACTCAGTTAAGAGTATTTTGCTCATCTCATCACTGGTTGTTGTTTCATCATAATAAAGGCTAAAATGGCTTTTCTTTAACTCTGTTGTATTGTCAGCTTTACTGATGGTAATGACTTTAATGTTGTTTTGTACTTCATTGTAGTCAATCACAATACTTGCAGCATCTTTATCATAATGAATGTTGTCAGGCTCAGTATAGTTGACGCTGTCTGGTGTTTCTGCCGGCTGTTCGATTTCTTTGGTTGCATTTAACCAGGGCCGGTTGGTCAGGGTGTTTTCATTTAATTCCGGGTAGCTGTCTCTGTACAAACTGCGGCTGATTTCATTAAAGGCGGTATTAATGTAAGCCCGGATATTGTCAAACTCATAGCCGGTTAGACGATTTGCTTCATCGTACTCGTAACTAAAGGTTTTGGTTCCTTGATCTGTGGTTACAGTTTGCTTGATCAGGTTGTCGGTTTTAGCCACATCATAGATATTGGCTAAGCTGAACAGGCTTTTTGCGCCGATTTTACTGTCAATATTGGTGATTCTGCCCATTTTATCATAGTCAAACCCTGTGGCTTCTCCGGTCAGGGTGGTGATGCTTTTTAACTGGCTGTTTTCATAGGCAAAGTCATATAAAAAGTCACTTTGAGAGTTACCAATGGTAGTCACTCTACCCTGGCTGTCCCTCTGGTACTGCAGGTAAGCAGTTTTTCCAGGGTATTTGAGAAAGTTATTGCCGCTCTGGTAGTCATATTTGTTTTCTGCATCAAAGGTATTGCCGTTGAGATTGATATCATACTTAAATAATGTACCGGTAAAATCATAAGCATAGTTTTCTGTCAGGTTACTGATGCTGCCATTGCTGTTTTCTGTCCGGTTAATCTGGGTCAGACTGCCTGACTGCTGGTGATAGGTAAAGTCCTGGGTTAACTGAGCTGGCTTTATTTGGCTGCCGATATTGACTGTAACTGCTCTCTGACTGAGCTGCAGGTCGGTATTATAGTTATAATCTTCGGTTCTTCCATCTGGGAAAGTTACCTGTGTGGGTTGAGCTAACTCATTATACTGGTAAAGGGTCTGGTTGTTGTAGGCATCGGTTATCTGTTCTACCAGGTCTCTGGAGTTATAGGCAAACTGTTTTTCTAAATGCCGGTCACTGCCGTTGCCGGTATAGTATTCTAAAAGGTTGCCTTTGATGTCATAGATATAGTCTGTACTTTGCAGGACTTCTCCGCCTATTTTGGTTTGCTGTTCTTTGACTAAACCGCTGCGAAAGTATTGATAGGTCTCTTCTGCTCCTGATTTGGTCAGAGCAGAGTCTAACTGGCCCTGGTTATTGTAAGAAAACTGATTCACCCCATGATAGGCGTCCACAATTCTGTCTACCTGGCCAAAGCTGTTGTATTCATAGTTGATACTGTTGAGCTTGACTGCACTGAGAGTGTGGATCATATCCATAACTTCTGCTTCTGACAGGCTGGCTTGATGGATGGTGCTCTCATACTGATCATAGACTGGTTTTGACAGGCCTCTCTGTTTTAACTGGCTGTTATGGTAATAGGTATAATAACCAGCACTAAAGCCTTCTCCTGCTTTACCAGTCCGGTTAAAGATTAAACGGTTTAATTTATCATAAAAGTTTTCTGCAATTGCCCCCTGGGTATTGACTGCTTTGATTAAGTTGCCGTTGGCATCATACTGGGCAGTCTCTTTTAAGCCGTTGGGATAGGTAATGGTAACTAGTCTGCCTAATTTGTCATACTCATAGGTAGTGGCATACTGGTCTTTATCTGCCTTCAGCACATACATCTGGCTGGAGCTGTTGTAGTTTCCTGCTCTCTGGTCATAGGTTTTGTAAATGCGGCCGGCTGGATCGTATTCATAGATCACGGCTTTTCTGGTTGCCAGAGCATGGTTAACAATTTTCTGCACAGCCTGGTTCATGTTGTTATAGATATATTTTTCAGTAATCCGGTGCGCAGTACCCTGACCAGTGGTGTATTCCGGGTATTTAATCAGAATGGGGTTGCTGTTTTTGTCATAGCTGATATCGGTTCGGTAATCTCCGGCATCAATGTTCTGGTCTAAAGATTCGATCACAGCGGTCTGGTTGCCGGCTCCGTCATACTGGTAGATAAAGTAGCGCTGAGGGGTTTTTCCCTGTTCATAGACATCTGTCTGCATGGTTAAAAAGTCCAGTTCATTATACCAGAAGTCGGTTGCCAGGGTTTTTAAGCCGCTGTTGTCAACTTCTACATTAAGACTCTCTGTTTTAACAATCCGGTCAAAATCATCATAGGTGTACTGAGTTGTCATTGACCGGTTACCTTTGGTCAGAGTAATGGTGTCAGAGTCAGCCTGCAAGTCAAAAACAATATCTGTGTGTACTGCGGCTAAACGGTTTTTCTCATCAAACTGGTAGTAAATCCCTTTTAATAAACCATTGATTTCAATATAGCGGGCTAATACCTGGCCGTAAGTATTGGTCAGGGTTCTCACCTTTCTGCCTTCTTCATCAGTAATCTCAGTTAAAATTCCGGTTTGTGCCTCTTTGCCGTCTATGGCAGAGGTCTCAATGGTGCTGCCCTGGTAATCCAGGGTTTTTTGGCCCGTGTAAATATCTTCTGCACCATAAGGGTTGATGATTTTATTTAAAAAACCCTTGCTGTATTCATACCTGTAGGGATTGCCTTTAAAATCAGTGGACTCAATTACCCGGCCTAATGCATCATATTGGTAATTCTGGACAATTGTCTGGTCTGCTGACTGATAATAATCAATACTGTCTGATTTGTGGTCAAAGTATTGAACACTCTTTTTCTGGATAAAGTCAGCTTCCCCGGCACTGGCCTTTAATGTCTGGGCATACCAGTTGCCCGTGTCATTAAAGTCATTCTGCACAACAGAACCATTGGCATAAGTAATACGGTTTGTCCGGTTGAGGTGGTCATATTCCATATCCACCTGAAAAAGGTTGTCTGCTTTGATTTGTTCTAATAACTGGCTGCCTTCCTGGTACTGGTACTCTCTGAAATAAAGTTCTGTACCTGCCGGGTCTGTAATCGCCATCCTGGTTAAAGGAAAGTCCCGTTTATTATAATCATACTGGTAATGGATCTGGTTAATCTGGGTCTGCTGATCAGCCTGATAAGCTTTAATGTTTTGTAAACGGTAATGCGCATTGCTGTCATAGGCATAGGTTTCAAATTTCTGTAAACCCCTGGTGCTGACAATATCTTTAGAGTCCAGCAGCAGATAATCAAAGCTCTTACCCAGGATTGAAACAGGAAAACTGCTGGCATAAGTATAAAAAACTTCTGTTTCTTTTACTAAATTACTCTCTTTAAAGCCCGCGGCTTTATCACTAAAAGAACCGTTTTCTATTTTAGCAATTTTGGTCATCTCATTAATCAGACTCTCAGAGTCCTGAGCATGGAGATAAGCAATTTTATGGTAAATCCCCTGGTTATTATAAGTTGCTGTATTCCGGCCCCAGTCATCATAGGTATACTCAGTCCAGACAGGGTCGGTTAACCTGCCGTTGATATCTTTCTTTTGAAAAGTCGATTTTTTAATATAACTATAGTTTTCCTTTTCATTGATCACCGTAAAAACCAGTTCAATGTTATTGCGGCTCGTAACAGTTGAAGCATAAACCGCAATGGTATCAGGTACTTCAAAAAGTTTATAAAAATCCTCATTTGCCTGTATTCTGTGGATGGTATTTGTAAATGAGATTTTTGATAACCTGGACCTCCTTATAGAATAAGAAGCTTCAGCAAATCCTTCATAACTTCGTACCCAGTCATCTTCACTCCCTTTTTTGGTCATAATATTATAACTCAACTGGATACCAGGTTCTTCAACCTGGGAACCGGCTATGTTTTTTTTCACTGTCACTTTGGTCGGCCGTATTTTAATGATAGACTTGGCTTTTTGCCCATCTTTAACATAACTGATATTTATCTGGCCGGATCGTGAAATAGTTAAACCGTCTACTGGGTGCAGATTAGCTTTATCAAGGGTAACCTTGATTTTATCAGTATCTGGAACATATTCTGCTTTAAAAACAGCATAGCCGTTTGAGTCAAGATACTGGTAATTTTGCCTTACCTGGTCGGAATTAACACTAGTCATTTTTCCATAACGGTTAAAGCTTTTTCGGACAGTATCAATGGGAGTCTCTTCCCAGCCGTTATTTTGATAGGCATAAGTTTTTACCTCGCTTTTCCGAAAAACCTTATGAGGAACCTTTACCTTGCTGCCAAAGTCATAAACTCTTTTTTTCACAGGCTGATTATTTTTATCCGTAATAATGGAGTTCAGCAGGTACTCTTCTTTTAAATAAGCCCCATTATAAATTCTTTGGCCCCGGTTTCCATATCGATAGACCGTATAATGCACCCCTTGATCTTTTGCATCAATGATGAGGGTTTTCTTTTTTGCCCCTGGTATATCAACAATAAATTTTAACTGCTCATCCCAGTGTCCCCTCCGGTTTCTCACATCAGTCAGGTTAAAAAATCCCGGATAATCATAATTGATCTGGTAAGTCTCAGTATGCCGGCTGTTGGAGTAGACAGCCTTTGACAAGATAGGGCCTTTTTCATAAGTAACCGTATCTCCTGTTACCAGGTTGACACAGTGGGTATCATCAAACTCAATCGCATTGGTCTGGTCATTATTCCAGTAGATTAAGCTGTCTTCGTTCTGAAGACTAAAATTTAAGACATTGCCGTCAGGATAGGTAATACTTTTAATTGGTACAATCAAAAAATTATTAAAGTAAATTTTTGTAATATTTTTTTGGGGGTCTGTTCTTTGATTATATTCATATCTTTTTATTTGAAAATACTGTTTAGCAAGATCAAAACGGTAGGTTTTGCCGGCTAAAGTTTCCACCAGGATTCTTAAACCATCAGTATTTATCTTCTCACAATAGACTTTATGGATGCCGTTGTAATGAAAGACCTTTGTTCTATTCAGTTCCAGGTAATCAATTGTTAAAGTACCGGATTCCAGCTGGATATTATTGCCCCGGATCACTGGAATATTGGTATTCCAGCCGGCAATACGCAGGTTTTTCTCTACTTGTAATTGAGATCCTGTTAATTTATTGGGGTATTTCACCCGGTTTGCTAATTCTGTAGAGTTTAAGGTACGGGTTAGAGTAAAACTGCTGCCTCCCGGCCCGATCAGGGTGGCTTCATTTTCCAGCAGAGTGGCAGAACCAGAGCTGTCATTGACCATAATATTGATATCATCCTTGCTGCTGCTTAAAGTCGATAACTCACTGGCATGAAAGCCTGTCGCCACATCCTGTTTTACTGCATAGGAAGAGAAGTGATAAATCTCTCCTTTTAAAGTGCCTGTCTCTGTATCATACCAGGTAGGAATTCGGTGCCAGGTATCAGTTGTTTTCTGGTAATAAAACCAGGCTGCATTTTCTTCGGTGTAAATGTTCTGGTCAAATGGAAAAGAGATCTCCATGGCTTCGGCAAAATAGGTATCTGCCGGTCCAAACTCATAGACTGGGGTGTAAAACTGGCTGCTGTCTTTATTCAGGGGATTTTCAATATAGCTGACTGACAAGTATTCTTCCTGGTCTGCTTCATCTCCGTCCCAGGTCAGGGTCATTTTTTCAAAATCCATACTCCCCGGCTGGCCTGGCTGATACTGCGCATTTTTCCCTGTACTGGCGCCGCTCCAGGCGGATTTGTTGCCAGCCTGGTCCACTGCCCGGATATAGTAGTAAAAAAACTGTTCAATATTATCTTCAGGATCAAAATCAGAGTCCAGATATTCATTGGTTTCCACAGTACGGATGCGCTGTTCTTTAAACCGGGGAACCCGGCGGATCTGGTAATAATCTAAGTCAGCTGACTCATCATGGATATTCCAGTAAACATAATTTTCATCCAAATTTGTTGTGGCTGCATGGACATTGGGATCTGCCGGCGGAGTCGTATCCCGGTTAACGGTCCGGGTGATCGTGGTGATATTACCGGCCAGATCTTCGGCTGTCACTTCAATCAGATTGTCCCCTTCTGCTGCCAGGGGGAAATCATGATACCTGAAACTGCTTTTTTTCTCTTTAATATGAGCGGTCAAACCATTGACTGTAATGGTTTTCAAGTAAGCCTCAGCATATGTCCCTTTTACATCGACTTGCAGTTCCCGGGTCACCAGCTGCTCTTCTGGTTCTTCCACAGTGAGCACCGGCGGAGTCATATCATTGACCAAAACAAAGGAGGTAGCCGACTCATTACCCAGATCATCAAAAGCTTGTAAATAAATCTGCTGAGCCTGATCCTGGGTGCTGTTGATTTCTATCTGATAAGTGTATTCCCGATAGCCGTCAGCCAGTTCTATTGTACTGATTAAAACTGCCGGTTGAGTAACAGCATCAGGAGTTTTTCCCCAAAATACCTGGGTTCCGATAAAATCTTTTACAGTAAAGGCATACTGAAAAACTTCCTGATTGGTATATTCGGTCTTTAGTGTGCTGGTAAACTGCGGGCCTTCATTGTCCAGAAAGACAGTGACTTGTTCTTTTACAGAATTACCGGCAGCATCGGCTAACAGGACTTCAATGCTGTTCCGGCCCTCTGCTAATGAAATGCCGGTTATGTCATAAATCCCGCTTGTTTCTGCTCTGATTTGCCGGCCGCAGGTATAGATGGTCATAGGTGCTTCATCAAAGGCTTCGACCTGTAAGTCAATCTTCCTTTCCTTCGTAAAGTAACCATCAATCGGAGCAAGGATACTTAACACCGGCGGATTTTGATCGACCACCAGAGTGATTTCTTTGGTGGTAACCAGGCCGGCCTGATCATAAGCCTGGATAATATACTTGTTTTCTTCATTCGGATCTAAGACCACATTGTCCAGGTAAAAATAATGTCCCCAAAGGGTTGCTTCTGTCTCATTGATCAGCACTTTTAAAGGGGTTAAATCCTGCATGATCCCGGTGATAGAGGTAATGGTCTGATTCACATAACTGGTCTCTGGATAAACCAGCTCAATAACCGGAGCAGTGGTATCAATATAAATGGTATCCACCCGGTTCCGGTCACGGTCAGACAGGACGGCTGTTTCTATATAATACATACCGTCCCGGCTAAAGTCAAAATCCTGCCAAAACTCTTTACTCCACCTTTTTGCACTTTCTACCTTTTCGCCATTCATCCGGATATGAGATGCCCGGTAAGCAGACTCCCCATGAATCGTGATTTGGCGGGTAGTATAAACCCGGTTTTCCGGTAAATCCAGGGTTATTTCGCTTTTTTCCGGCTGTACAACCGGATAGTAGTAGGTATAATTTCTCTTTCTAAACCGAATGAAAGCAAAGGGGTCATCAATTTTAGTATAAAAACCATATTTTCCTGTCTTGTCCGGATCGGTGCAGTTTTCAAAATAGTCATCATCATCATCATCATCATCATGACCGTGAAATTTACTCTTAAAAAAACGGTTGAGTTTGTTGATCCAGTAATAAAGATTAAAATGCCAGAAGTTAAATAAATCCGAATAGCCATGGCTGGTTAAATCCAGTAAATAAAATCTGGTTTTTGTATTGACAAAACCAGCACCCCTGGGGATAAATAATTTACTGGTCCGTCCAAAATAAGTGCTGCCGTAGGCCTTGATATCTGTAATACCCCCAGCCGCACTTCCCTCACTGTGCAGGTGCAGGATAACACTCTTAATCAGGTAAGGTTTTTTCCGTTTATTGATTTGAAAAAGTTTATACCCGGGATTTTTTAAGTATTCATAATCTGCTTTAGCAGTTATTTTTGAGTTTTCATACCCGTAAGACTGGTCATTCATTTCACCAATGATTTCCCGTTTATTATTGACATACAGTGCCTCAAAAGTGATTCTTTTTGAATACCCCGGCAAATAGTAAAAGACCAGGTCTGCCCAATACAAGGGCTGAGCCAGTTTGATCTCAACCTTTCTGTCCTGGTCAGACCCCCACTCACCGCTGATTTGCGTGGTTAAATCATTATCCAAAAGGTTGGGAGCATTAAAAACTTCTCCCGCCCGGGTCATGTCTTTGACATAAGCAAGATCAATGGCTTTATCTGTATATTTATATTCAAACACCCCTTTTTCTAATTGCCCTTTTACCGGTTCAAACTGAAAAACTGCGGTCTGATAACTGGCAAAAGGCAGAATATCAAAAGTCAGGATTTTTTCATCATCCTTATCCATGGCAACAGGAAACTGGCTGTGATATTTCCCGCACTGGTATTTTAACAGCCCTGCCACCTCTTCTCCGCTAAAAGTCAATTCCACACCATAGGTTTTTTCCAGCTCATTTACAGCAGTCTCTAAAGTAACCAGATTATCTTCTGCCGGTACCTCTGTTTCTGTTAATACAGGGTCAAAAATTCCAAAAAGGCTGACTTCCAGCACCCGGCTGCGCTTGGCTTTTTTCGCAGGTGCCTGAAAAATAAACTCCAGGTTTTCATAGTCCTCAGCAGGATAACCCCGTAAATCAATTTGATTTAATTCCGGCAGGCGGCTGTTATAACTCGCTTCAATATGTATAGAATAACCATTGCTAATAATCAGGTTGACTTGACCCTGGGTTGCCACCTGCAGAGAGTGTAAATAAACATCTGCTGTTTCAGTAAGATAAAAAGCAGAATCCCCATTCTTTAAATTAACATAGGTTTCATATTTATCATCAACCAGTCTGGCTTCATAATCTGATAAAAAAGCATCTGGTAATTTTTGCCATTTGGCTTCAGCCAAAAGCGGCAGACTTAAAAAAATAAATAAAAAAGTAACAAGATATTGTAATAATTTCTTCATATTCATGTGCTCCCTTATCTGATTATCTGATCTTGATCATCATAATAGTTGTATGCATTATTTTTTACATTATCCAGCTCACTCTCCGGATAAACCCAGTCTGGATTTGACATATTGTCTTCTTTCACTCCATAGAGCAGGTTGCCTTCTATAAAAAGCATTTCTATTAAGGCAGGATAAGAATGATACAAATGCAAGCCTGTTTCATTGTATTTTATAATACTGTTTTTTAAGCTGGATTGATTTCCATTGTTATGCAGGATAATTCCGTCATAAGCACCGGAAATGATCCCGCCGTCCATATTCAGCCGGCCAGACTGGAGAATGTAAATTCCACCCCACATGCCGTTCTGATGGATAATTGCCAATCCGCTAGAATCATTAGTACTGGAATCAGCCAGTCCGGTTGGGCCTAAGTAAATCTTTTTTGGATTGCCTTGTGAGCCTGCATCCAGGTTAGTAATATTGAGGGTTCCGTCAACAACAATATGAACATTATTGTCTAATAAAACACCTGCCAGTTTTTTGGTGGTTTTGTCTGTATTTAAAGAAGCACCATAACCAAAGGTTAAAGTTTTGCCGGCCGGAACATACAGATCCCTGGTTAAAATGATTTTTTCATGGATTTCCGCATGATTTTCAGTGTCAAAAAGGTCATCCGGATTGACAATCACTGAAAGGGAAGTATCCAGGTTTATTGCACTATGTCTTAATACAGGTGCCAGTTTACTGGTCTCATTAGTAAAGCTCACGGCAGTAAAAAAGTGAATCTTGTTTTCAGCATGATATTCACTGTCTTCTGCAAAAGTAAAGATACAGGCAGGATCATAATCATTGCCGCCCAAAGCTACTGGAACAGCTGAGTTTTTGATCCAGTCACTGACATAGATCCCATTCTCATAGAGCCACTGATTATCTGCTGGTGCTTGAGCCAGACTGCCGGCTGGATTAAAAAACTGATTGAGTAAAAAAGTCTCCAGAGCCTGGTTGCCCGTCAGATCACCTTCACCACTGACAAAAGCCTGTCCCTGGCTTTGCAGGTACTGGATCAGCTCTGTCTCTTTAGCCGCTACTATGCGGTAGGCATCCACACCAGGTAATTGGCCGGCTAACCGGGGTTTTAGCATCAAATCAACCCGGTCCCCTTCATTCACTCTGCGCTGGATGGTGTGATACACAACCCGGGAAGGAAAAGGCGCAGATTGAAAAGACTGGTTCTCAGCAGATTGATTATGAATGGAAATTCCATTTTCATCACCGTCACTGATTCCATCATTGCGCTGAAAAAAGCCTTTGATCTCACCCAGTGACTGGATATACTGGAGGATTTTTCCATCTATTTCATCCTGATGGTAGATAAATTTATCTTTATCTGCTAAAGCTGGATTGTTATAAAAGAAATTATGAGTAAAAAAGGCAACAGCTTCTGCTCTTAATTCAAACCGATTGCCAAAAGATGTAACAGGAAAAGCCACATCATCTGTGTTTTCAGTAAAAAAATCATGATAATATAATTTTAAGGTGATTTCTTTATTATTCCGGATGATTCGATCAGCTAAATCAACAACCTGAGAAATGGATTGCTGATTTTCATCAGTTGTTGTTTTTACTGCAAAATAACGGATCTCATTATCATTCTGATTCAGTTTTCCATAAAAATCCAGAGTATCCTGGTTTTTCAAACTCTCAACAGTAATCTTAAAAAGGTGAATATCTTCAGCCCAGGTCAGGGGAATATCAAAAAGCGGCTGATTAAAATCAAAATCCCTGGCTGTTAATGACTCTTCCACATCCAGTATGGGGGATTCCTGATTCCGGTACTGATCATTGTACCAGAGCTTTAACTCAGCAGCAGAGGACTGGGCTGTCAAAGCAGCAGCTTTTTCAGAAATCTGGTTCATCTGGAATGACGGCGCATCAGTAATTTTATTCACTAAAATTGATTTTGTATCCAGAACAACCGGTTCTTTTCCATTCATTACCATTGGATTTCCTGAAAGATTGATCCAGGTTTGATAATTCCGGCGAATACTAAACTGCCGGTTTTGCTGATCCCCAGGTATACTCAACAGGACTTGAAAGATTTGTTCCTCACTAACTGTATCAGTATCACTGGTAATCAAAGCAGGAATCACTTGACCGCTATGGTGATCGTAAACCTCCAGTTCATGATTACTGTAAATACCACTCTGGGTTATGCCGGTCAGTTCAGTAAAAGCAACTTCCGTTTGATAATAGATCTGGTCATTGGCAGTATTAAATACCAGGTCATCTGATAAATCTTTTAGATCATAACTGAAGGAAGACAGCTGGTTGCTGATTTTCCGGTTATTGACTTGAACCACCGGTTCTTTAATTGCAAAATAATCGGGTTCAAAAAAATAGAGTTTATTAAACTGGTCAACAACAGCAGTATAGAGAACATATTTTCCGCTGCCAATAATATATTTCTCTTCACTATGGTCAAAATCTGCCACAAACCGATCAATTTTATATGACTCTGAGTCCGAAGCTGTCTGAAAATCCTGAAAAACACGTTCGCCTAATTGACCGTTTTCATCAAGGGAGTAAATAAAGACAGAGATTATTTTTACAAACTGTTCTGTCCGGATTTCAAAATTTTTTGCACAATCATAATAAACCGGTAGGTTTTCTTCATTAAAATAAATGGTCTGATAATCAATACTTAAATTCGGATCTTGTGCCGGATAATAATATTGATGAGTCAGTTCAGGTTTTGTCTTCCAATCCGGGTGACTTTTTAAAACATTTTTATTTTTTAACGGCCATTTACTCCCTTTCCTGTTTATATC
>JAKSBL010000300.1 GCA_022361115.1 Spirochaetota bacterium
AATGGAAAAAATTTCTCTTGAAGGGCTTAATATAAAACCTTCTGACATAAGGTTATTAAAAAATCTTGGAGAAGCCTATTTTTTTCAAAACAAATATGCAAAAACAGTTGATACTTTTGAAAAATACTTAAAATACAGTTATCAAACAAATGATACTTATTTACCAACTCTTTATTATTATTTAGGATACAGCTATCTACAATTAAAATCCTATTATAAAGCTGATATTGCCATGTCAATGGCCCAACATTTCAAGAAAAATAACATTCTCCATTACATTTACTTAGGGCAGATTAACGAACAATTAGATAACAAAAAGAAAGCTTATCAGTTTTTTCAAACCGCTTTAAAGATGGATCCTAATAACAGTACTGCACAAGAAGCACTCGATCGTCTAAAAGATTTTGCAGAACAATAAAATCCAATAAATCATTATATTGTACTTAAATGATTCAGTATAAATTCTTATGAAAAACTTTAAAATTATCACTCTGGGTTGCAAAGTCAACATCTATGAATCTGAATCTATCAGCTACTTGTTGCAAACCAATCAATTTACTGCTGTAAACACATATTCAGAAGCTGATTTTACCATTATCAATACCTGTACTGTTACTTCAAAAGCAGATGCCAAGTGCAGAAATATTGTTCGAAGAGCAAAAAAAGAAAATCCTCAAACTTTTTTGATTGTTTGCGGCTGTTTAGTTAATACTGATATTTCACTATTGAAAGAACAACTACCTGAAGTTGATTTGTTTCTGGATAACCAAAATAAAAGTAAGGTACTTGAAACGATTAATCAAATTAAGGATCAGAAAGAAATAATACTTTCAGAAGATGATGGCACCTTTCATTATCATCCTCAGTTTATGTCAGATCATTCTCGTGCATTTGTTAAAATACAAGATGGCTGTGATAACTATTGTTCCTACTGCAAAATACCATATGCCCGAGGTCATAATCGTTCTCGGCCTATTGCTGATATTATCAAAGAAATACAAATATTTGAAAGAAATGGTTATTCTGAAGCAATGCTAACTGGTATCAATATTGGCAGTTATCAATATCAAAATAACCATTTTGCCAGTTTATTAAAGATGATTCTTAATAATACGCAATCGATACGCCTTAGGTTAAGTTCTATTGAACCACAATACATTACCCAGGATTTTTGCGATATATTTCATCATCAAAGAATTTGTCCCCATTTACACATTCCCTTACAAAGCGGTAGTGATAAAATCTTAAAAATGATGAACCGTCAATATACACTTTCACAATATTTATCAATCATTAAACAGGTAACAGCAATTCGACAAGGGATGTTTCTTTCCACTGACCTGATCATTGGTTTCCCTGGTGAAACAGAACAAGAT
>JAKSBL010000513.1 GCA_022361115.1 Spirochaetota bacterium
ATAAGGGAGCCAATCCTAATGTAGGACAGTATAGTAATATGGAAAATAAGACTTTTTTCCCTTTTGATCTGGCTTTTTCTGCCAACCAGCCCGAAGTTGTGTTAATGCTGCTGGAAGCGGGATTGGATATCAAAAAAGATAATCTTGGCAATAATGCTCTCTACCGGGCGGTGGAAAAAAACTGGATCAAAATGGTGGAATATCTGTTAAAATTTGAGGCAAATCCTGATTACCAATTTGGAAATACCTATCCTTTGATAAAAGCAGCTGATAAGGGGTATTCTGAAATTATCAGTTTATTAGTCAAAGCTGGTGCCAATATCAATAACACAGATAAAGATAAAAAAACTCCCCTCATGAAGGCAACCTGGAGTAAAGAGGTAAAAGCGGTTGAAACTTTATTAAAACTAAAAGCAGATCCCAATTTAAAAGACAAATACGGAAGCACTGCACTACTTCACGCTATTGATAGACGAAACCCGGAAATTGTTAAGCTACTGCTGGATGCCGGTGCAGACTATAATATAACAGTGAAATCAAAAAATGCTATGATGGAGGCAATTGATAATAAAGAACCGCAAAGTGTTAAGCTATTACTGGAAGCAGGCATTGATGCTAACGGAATCATTCCAAATGGGGATTCTTATCTTAGTCTGGCATGTGATAAAAAAGCAGTTGAAGTGGTAAAGATATTAATCGATCATGGTGCAAATGTCAATGCTGCTAATTCTCTGAACGGAAAACGGCCTCTCTATTACGCCATCTATAGAAGAAATCTTGATATGGTAAAAATGCTGTTAGAAAGCAACGCTGAAGTTAATTTTGAAACACAGGACAGTCGTGACCATACTCCTCTGACTTTAGCAGTTTATAATAGAGAATTGGAAATTGTCAGGCTGCTTTTAGAAAAAGGGGCGGATGTATCTTTTCAAACTAAATATAACAACAAAACAGCAATAGATTATGCCAAACAGAGAAAACGGGTGGATATTCTCCAGCTTCTGGAAAAGTATAAATAATAATTTTTAGTTATAAAAAAAGGTACAGACAGAAATCTGTACCTTTTTTTATTATCTCTTATACTCTCCATAAACAGCAAAGTTATAAAGCTTCCGGATAATGGAGAGCCAGGGAGGAGATAACAGCAGCACAGGGTTGAAATTCTCTTTGCTTTCAGGTTATAATAGACCCTGGCTGGAGAGATACTTTAACTTCCTGAGCACAAGAAACTTTATAAAAAATAAAAGGATTCCAAATCTACAAAGATCCGGGAATCATAGCAGAGAATGATTACAAACTATTAAAGAGGGAAATAAATGAAAAGAAAATCGTTTTTTTTTGCAATAAATATTTTTCTTCTAATAAGCTGCTCTACAATTACACCCGTAAAGTACACGTACTGGAAACCTAAAAAAATGGATGACGGATTAGTAACAGGCAGTTTATCGGAAGTTAATCTGGACGAAGTCATTCTTGGACGTGCCGTTGACCGGATTAGAAAGGGAAAATATGGAGAAATTCATTCTATGCTTATTTACAAAGACGGAATGCTCGTATTTGAAGAATATTTCCCTGGTCATAAATACAAATGGGATGGACCGGGTTTTCACGGATCCTGGGTCAATTGGGACATTCACCATCGTCACAATGTTCATTCTGTCGGAAAGAGTATAACCGCGGCATGTATTGGAATAGCTGTTGATCTAGGATTCATAAAAAGTGTGAAGCAATCGATTTTCGATTACTTACCTAAATATCAGCAGCTTAACACAGCCGGTAAAGAACAAATTACCATAGAGCACTTACTCACAATGAGTTCGGGATTGAAGTGGGAAGAATGGGATACAACCTATTCAAACCAAAACAATGACTTAATCGCGTTATGGGTCCATTGTGAAGATCCAGTTAAATGTATTCTGGAAGTCCCTCTGGTCAGTGAGCCCGGGAAAAGTTTCACCTATAGCGGCGGAAATATGATTGTACTGGGAGAGATTCTCAAGAATGCCTCAGGGATGGATATAGAAACCTTTTCCTGGCAATATTTATTCGAGCCTTTAGGAATTGAAAAACCGCCCTGGGAGTGGATTAATGAAACCGGAGTAATTTACGCAGGTGGGAGTCAAAAACTAACGCCAAGGGAAATGCTGAAATTCGGTGTTATGTACCTCAATCAAGGTGTTTGGAATGGAAAACAAATCGTATCTGAAAATTGGGTAGAAAAAAGTGTCCATCCCTATTCGGGGCCTGGTAATACCTGGTTTAATCATTTCCTGCGGCCCATTCCGCCGGGATGTTATGCCTGGGGACACAGGGGCTACTCTTATTCATGGTGGACTCATGATTTTTCTCATGCAGACCGGGATTTTCCTGCTTTTTGGTGCGGAGGATGGGGCGGACAAAAAATAATTGTACTCCCGGAACAGAATACTGTAGTTGTATTTACCGGTGCAAATTACACTATTGCAGATCCCACTATTAATATTCTTTTAAAAAACGTATTTCCCGCTTTTGAATGAGTCTCCAATACCAGGACTGAAAATGGACTGCGATATATTCAGCATCTCAAACCCATTTCCGCTTAATGGATTAAGCAGAGAAAACGAATTGCTGGAAATGTAAAAAGCGAGCAAAGCTGTTACCTATGATTTTTCAGGCTGGGCTTGTATGTTTGATCATTCCTAAAAGCCAGAACATTACCGACCAGCCGAGGGTATACGGCGCGGCTGCATTTGCCTGGTTAAATTTAACTGCTGTGTATTGACGCAAGACGCTTGCCTAACAATAACGCTTTTTTCATCACATCCTGTTTTTGTTTTATTTCTCCGCTATCACCCGCACTTCCATAGATCATCCCTGCAATGTTTGCACCAAGATATTGGCAGATATCCTGAAATGATCTTAAGGCGTTGACTGCTCCAGAAATAAACGGATCCGGATCAGCGAAAGTCAGAACAAGAG
>JAKSBL010000082.1 GCA_022361115.1 Spirochaetota bacterium
AATCTTTAAAAATATCTGTTAATAATGCCGGATCAGAAACTCCTTCATTTTGAATAAGTACATTAATCATCTTGATATAGGGAACAGCTATGAGAGGAACGGTAACCATACCAACAATAAAGGAATACATAAAATAAATAACCAACAGCAATAATACAATCATCCAAAAATTCTTTTTTACCAGACTAAAACTTCGGCCAATAGCAGTAAAATACCCTTTATCTTCCAACATGATAACCTGGACATAAAAAATAACATAAATCATTAAAATTAAGCCTGGGATATAACAACAGACAAAACCAAAAGCCAGCATAAATCCAACAATTAAACTGGTAATAAAAAGATTTAAGAATTTTTTTAAGGTAAATTTAACGATATCCAGCTCTGTTTCGCCAGTACCTTCAATAATGACTCCAATTGCTTTAATGGAAGCTCCGGAAGCAGCCAGCATAAAAAGGCCATATAAAGAAAAAACAGCAATAAATAATACATACATAGTAGCCATTTCCCAAAACATGGTTAATGACTGATCATCAATAGCTGTTGAGCCGGACATTGACAAGGCCATGAAATTTTGCCACCATTCTACAAAATAATTATATATAAAAAATCCCCCAATCAGAAAAAGGACAATTCCCGGAATAAAAAAATAACTCATTGTTTTAAAAATAAACAAAAAGTTCTTGGTAAAAAAACTAAATGTCCATTCCAAATGATTCCCAAAGTCCATTTTTTGGGTTAAATCCATGGTTTTTTTCATAATGACGACTCCTCTTTTTTGAAAAAATTATTTTAATAATCGATAAATTAAATTGTTAATATAAACCTGGCTCTTGATATCAGAAGAATAAGGAACATTGGTTTTTGATTCTATGATATTAATCAAGGGCCCTTCTATTTTTATTTTGGCATCTTCCGATAGATCTTTTTGAGACTTGTAATAAGACATAATAATATCTAATTCCTGATTAGTAAAACAAGCTTGAATATCCTGGATATGGGCAAAATAATCATTTACTGGTTCAGATATTTCCGGTAATTCAATTTTTTCTTCCCGAACGACAATAGTTCCGGCAACCAAGTCACCTACCCGTTTCTTTTTTTTATTAACGAATATAGTTATAGCACCAGTTATATAAAAAACCGGCAAAAAATCAACAATTCTAAAAATATTTCTCAATACTACCGATCCCAATCCTATATAAGTTCCATCATCATTAATCACTCTGATTTTTAAAAACCTTTTACCTGGAGTTTGCCCTTTCCACCAAAATTCAAAAATAAAGTTATACAGGAGGTAAAACAAAATGACTGCAATGATGAGTATAAAAAATATAATTAAAAAGATGATTCCAACTATATTATTTTCATTATCCATAAAAAAACTGGAAGGTATTAAGATCACTATCATCACAATATACATTACGATAAATCCCAGATATTTAAAGAAATAATCAATAATAAAAGCAGCAAACCGGAGCGGCATACTGGCTAATTGATAATCAATTTTAATTTTTTCAGATGTTTGATATTCTGTTACATGAGGAGACATAGAGCTATCTACCTTTCTAAAATAGAATCCTAAAGCACTATAATTATTCATTATATATAAAAATGTGTAAAAGGTGTAATAATATCAGAAATTGTTTTAATTGTGGAATTTTATTTAGAATCAAATTACTAAGTCGAATTTCGGATTAAGTTTTTATTATTCTATTTACTTGATTTTTCGATTATATTAACTTAATATCCCAATATTCGAGTTATGTAATTTGATTTTAAAGTCATTCAAATTTCGGATTATTTTTAGTCTGTCAGAAAGTATAAAAAATGGAAAATAAACACACAACCAGTGCCTATTTAGCTTTGATGGCTGCCATGTTTTTTTGGGCTAGTTCTTTTGTAGGCTTTAAAATTGCTTTTCAGTATTATCACCCCATAGTAGTCATCTGGGGGAGGATGGTAGTAGCATTATTTTTGTTTAGCCTCTTTTTTTTCAAATTCAAAAAAACCAATATTCAAAAACAGGATATTAAATACCTAGTTTTAATGGCTCTTTTTGAACCCTGTCTCTATTTTGTATTTGAGTTATTAGCACTTCAATATACTCAAGCATCCCAGGCAGGGATGATAACTGCTCTCAGTCCTCTAATGGTAGCTATTGCATCCTGGTTTATTTTGAAAGAAAGGCTGGATACAAAAACTCTTTTGGGATTTATCATTGCCACTTGCGGGGTAATTTGGTTAAGCCTGGCAGGTGAATCCACTGAAAATGCACCCAATCCAACATTAGGTAATTTTTTGGAATTTATTGCCATGGTATGTGCCACTTTTTATACTATTGTTTTAAAAAAACTAACAGCCAGATATGATCCCCTATTTTTGACAGCTGTCCAGGCTTTAGTAGGATTTATTTTTTTTACACCTCTTCTTTTTTGGCCTGGCATATGGTCATATGAGTTTCAATTAAAAGGAATTTTATCCATTATTTATTTAGGGTTCTTTGTTTCTTTTGTAGCTTATGGCTGCTTTAATTATGCAGTCAGCAAAATACCAGCAACTAAAGCTGCAGCAACTATCAACTTGATTCCAGTTATTTGCTTAATCCTGGCAATGATTATTTTAAAAGAAAGATTATTATTACCTCAAATATTTGCATCTGCCCTGGTATTAGGAGGAGTATTCCTCTCATCAAGTAAAAAAAGGTTTATGCCGGAATATTAAATACTTATATCAAGTGATTTTCAGCTAATTACCTTTACAAGAGCCATATTTTCCATTATAGTTTAATGGATATTGGTTCACCCAAAAAATAATACTCAATCATTAGAGGTGTTAGTAAAAATAGTCAGATCAATAGCAAATCTTTGCTGAATATGTCTTACCATTAGTATTTTTACAATATGCTCGATTTAACTCGCATATGTAAACCGAAGATTGCTAGCAACCTTTACGGATGCAAACACCCAGGCTGCACTGGTCACAAGTTACTAAAGAATTTGCTGCTCCGCCGTAGCATCTTGCTGGCAAGTGCAGGTCCTTTACGACATGCAGCCAACATAGTGAGCAATTAGGTTGCATAACTTAAGCAATAACTGTAGAAGCGTAGCGGAATGACCAGTCAAAGAGTTATTCTTTCTTTTTGCAAGAACCTAATTGCAATATTTTAAAAAATATGGATATTGAAAATGGAAATCATCAATCAGTTTTTTAATAACCTGCCTACTATCCTCAACTTTGCCTTTTTTATAGGTGGCTTATATGCATTGATAAAAGGGAGTGACCTCTTTGTAGAATCCGCTGTTTTTTTTGCCAAAAAATTTAGAGTTAGTGAAGTGATTATTGGTTTGACACTGGTAAGTATTGGTACTTCACTACCGGAACTTGCTACAAATATTAATTCTGCCTTAAAAGGCCGAACTGCAATTGCCATTGGTAATGTTACTGGTTCAAATATTACCAATATAGCTTTAGTTGCAGGTGTAGCCATTATTATGTTAGGTACCATTCGTTTTGATAAAAAATTATTAACTAGAGACATGCTTTTTATGATCGGCACAACCGTGTTATTGGTTATATTTTCATACTTTTTTGATGGAAAAAATTATGCGATCAATCGAATAGAAGCTGGAATTATGTTAGCTTTCCTTGTCCTCTATCTTTATTACCTTTTTAAATTTGAACATGTAGAAGAAGAAGCAGAGGAGCATCATATAAAATCCATGACCATAGCTATCCTGTTTTTCTTAATCGGTTTTGTTGGCATCTTTATCGGATCAGAGTTAATGGTCCAAAATGTAATAGTCATTGCCAAACGGCTATCCATACCAGATGGTGTAATTGGAGCAACAATAGTAGCCCTGGGGACATCGTTACCTGAACTTTCAGTCACGATTACCAGTATATTAAAAAAACGTTCTGATCTCTCTTTAGGAAATATTGTTGGGAGTAATATTTTTAATATCTTAGGAATACTGGGAATTACAGGAATCATCAGAAATATTAATATATTTGATAAACTGACCAATACTCCAGATACGATGACCCTCTTTTTTACCATTCCCCTTGCCCTGTTTATTGCCTTATTATTTCTTATCTTTATGCGAACCAGGTGGGAACTAAACCGGATTGAAGGAATTGTTCTTTTATTGTGTTATTTTTGTTTTATTGCCTTGAGCTTTATCGGGTTGCCTGTTTAAAATGAACGATCTGGTTAATAAATATCATTTAACCCAAAACACCTTTCAAATCAATTCTCAAAAGATCACTCTGTACCAAACAGAGAATCTTGATTCATTAATTGATTCTATGACAGAAGAGGAATATGCTCATGATGAAAGATTCCCTTTTTTTCTCAATATTTGGGATTCTGGAATTCAAATGGCAAATTTTATATTATCTCATACAGAAATTTTTCATAAAAAAAAAGTCTTAGAATTAGGCAGTGGTACAGGTATTGCTGGTATAGCAGCTGGCTTGTGCCAGGCACAGGTAATTTTTAGCGATTATGAAGAAGAAGCTTTACAGCTTTCTGAAATTAATGCTCAAATGAATAAAATTTCTCATTATTCAACTTTACCAGCCGATTGGCGAAACTTCCCAACAATAGATGAACCTATTGATATCGTCATAGGGGCTGACTTGCTTTATGAGAATAGACAGGTTGATGCTTTGTTAGCAACTCTGGTTTCTTTAATCCATCAGCCAGTTATCTGTTTTTTATCAGACCCAAGCCGTGATTATCTTCCCCATTTCATAAATAAATTAGAGAAACACCAATTATCTGTTATATTATTTCAAGAAATTCCAAATCTCATCACTCCATTAAGAAATATAAAAATTTATAAAATATCAAAATCAACTTAATATTTATTAACAATTTTCTAATTTTATTATAATTATGATATTTTTTACCTTTATTTATTAAAATTTCCTTGATAATTTTGCAAATTTATATTAAAAATAACAAAAGCTAGCAGAAGATTTAAATTTTTCCTCATTAAAATCAAACGGTCTTTAAATATTATCATATAAAAACGGAGTATTAGCATGAATATTCAAGACATTTTTAAAATCGATAGTTATAATGAACTTC
The DNA here is from genome assembly GCA_022361115.1 of Spirochaetota bacterium. Classification (GTDB taxonomy): domain Bacteria; phylum Spirochaetota; class GWE2-31-10; order GWE2-31-10; family GWE2-31-10; genus JAKSBL01. The sequence continues at coordinate 5,096 of JAKSBL010000082.1, forward strand.
AAGATTTACTGCAATCTGTCAAAGTCATTGTTCCAGAAAGTCGAGAAGAATTATGCCGGCTAACTTTTGGAAATAGCGACACCGATTTCTTTGAAGTTGCTTACGATGTTCCTGATAAAGGAAGAGTAGTAGAAGCAACAGTGACACGCTGTAAAAATGGTGCTTCTGTCAATTATCCTGACATTTATATGCGTAGACGAGATCCTGATTGTATGGTGGTTGCTGATGATCAGGAAACAGACAAAGAAAAATATTTTGAACGCTATCAAGGAGACTTTGAATCCATAAGAAAAGAAGCCTTTGATTGGTTAAAAAACCAGGAAGAACTCATTGTGATGCCTTTTATGTCTGGAGGAAATCAATTAGGTTATCCATCTATTTTAATAGCACCAACCAATGCTGGTTTTTTTGCAACGGGTTTGTCAGATTTACAATTTTTTATTCCCCGCAAAGATATCCCTGAAGTCTTTACCCCTCGTGCTATAATCTATTTAGCTCCCCCTTTTCGACATACTCATTTTGATGGCAAACAAGTGGTTGTCCACAACAGGCTGCAAACTCTACATGAATTGTTTTCTTTCAATCTTTATCCAGGCCCTAGTGCTAAAAAAGGGGTATATGGTTTTTTGTTAAACATTGGGGAACAAGAAAACTGGGTAACTCTTCATGCTTCCTGTGTTAAAATAGTCACTCCTTATGAAAATGAATTTACTATCATGCATGAAGGAGCCAGCGGTAGTGGTAAAAGCGAGATGACCGAACAGATACACAGGGAATCAGATGGAAGGCTATTGGTATCAGAAAATATTACTAATGAAGAAAAATATTATTTAAAAATGGCTGAAACTTCTGAACTGATGCCAGTTACTGATGATATGGCCCTTTGTCACCCCAAAATTCAAAATGCTAAAAGAAGGCTGGTCATTACAGATGCTGAAAACGGCTGGTTCTTAAGGGTCGATCATATCAACCGTTATGGCAAAGAGCCTCATTTAGAAGGTTTAACCATCCATCCGAAAGAACCACTGGTTTTTCTCAATCTTGATACTCCTCCCAAATCTACAGCCCTAATCTGGGAACATGCCATTGATGAACCAGGCAAAACCTGCCCTAATCCCCGTGTAATTATGCCAAAAAAACTGGTGCCCCATTCATTGAGTGAACCAGTTGAAATCGATATCCGGAGTTTTGGAGTCAGGACTCCGCCATCTACCCTGGAGAATCCTAATTATGGAATATTAGGAATTTTTCACATTCTGCCACCGGCATTAGCCTGGCTCTGGCGTTTAGCAGCACCAAGGGGGCATGCAAACCCCAGTATTACATCTTCAGCAGGTTTATCTAGTGAGGGAGTCGGTTCTTACTGGCCCTTTGCAACAGGAAAAAAAGTAATTCAAGCAAATCTATTGCTGCAGCAAATTCTTGATACTCCTGATACAAAATATATTCTAATACCCAATCAGTATATTGGCGCATATAAAGTAGGTTTTATGGCAGAGTGGTTAACAAGAGAATATCTGGCAAGACGGGGTAGTTTAAAACTCAAACCCCAGCAAATAAAAAATGCCCGTTGCCCCTTATTAGGTTATGCATTAAGTTCCATGAAAGTAGAAGGGGAATATTTACCTCACCACTTATTAGAAGCTAATTTGCAATCTGAAGTTACTGATGAAGGGTATGATCAAGGAGCAGAAATTCTATACAACTTTTTTTGTCGGGAAGTAAAACAATTTTTAAACAAAGATTTAGATCCCAGAGGAAAAAAAATTATAGAGACCTGTCTCAACAAAGGATCGTTACAGGATTATTTAAAGATCATCCCTTTTAATTTATCAGAGTAAATTAAACTATCAGGCAAAAAAAATTATAATGTAAAGAAAAATTAAAGAATTTGATATTCAAAACAGGTTACACTATATATTAATTAAGAACAAGAAACAAGGAATAGAAGTTTTCTATTCATTGGACTCACTCCTCCATAATCAAAGGGGCCGCTACTATTTTAGTTAGTGGCCTCTTTGATTGTCCTGCTATCAATTTTTAGTTTTCTTTGTAGAAAATCATCAGTAAAACAAAAACCTTGATTTCGAATAGTTAATCCCTGCTCAAATTGATGGAAAAAGTTATTTAAAATGATTGAATCAAGAGGATAAGCTTGATATTGATTATTTTTATCCAGATATAAAATTCTTTTTTGGCAAAAGGAGCTTATAATTCCTGATTGTGTTCTAAAATCTACCCCTTTTTCCTTTGAAATAGCGGTTTTTCCTGCCAGCATATCTTTCCATTCAAACCAATCAACTTCTGTATACCTTTTCACAGCATTAATAAAACGGCTTAACATAAAAAAAGTCACCAGTTTTTCTGAATTTATTTTTCCCCAGGGATAAAAAGAAGTTGCTTTATAATAAATTGCCAAATCTGATTCCAAGTTTTCTTCCTTTAGCTGTTTTAGTTTCTCAGTTGTACTACTCTCAATTTTTATGCCTGGCACCAGATAAAAAGGAGAAATTCCCAATAACACAGGTTGCTCAGTTAAAAAGTAAAGAGTTTTTAAAATATTCTCACTATTGTCTTCAGGTAAACCGCAAATAAAATAGACAATGATTAACAATCTACTTTTTTCCATCTCCTTTAGAACATTAAGAAAAGTTTGTTTTTGATAATTCCTTTTAGTTTGATTTAGAATTTCTAAATTAATGGAAGTAAGAGAGATATTCCACTGTTTTAATCCTTGAGATACCAAAAAATCAACAAATTCTGGTGTGAGGGTAGTAAAATCTAATCCGTTTTCGAAACTAAATGTTGATTGAGGATAATACTTTTTGATGATTTGGATCACATCCTGACAATAATCCTTATAAAAGGTTAGATTATCATCTTCAAAATTAAAATGTTTGATAGCAGGAGGTAAATCAGCAATGGCAGCTTCTAGCTTAATTAAAGAGGTTTTTAAAAAATACTGACCAGATACTAGCTTTACTGAGCAGTAAGTACAATTCTTAGGGCATCCCCGAGTGATTTGCAGCTGAATGTTTTTCTTTTTAATATTGAAAAATGGTTCAAAAGGATAGCTCTGATTCATCACAATAGAATGATCCCTTTGCTGAGAATAAACATTGGGAATTTGAATATTCATTTCTCCTTTTTGCAAATGATCCAATAAAGTTTTCAAGGAAATTTCAGCTGGACCAACCACCACATAATCAGCCCCACTATTATCGAAATAATAAAGAGGATGAGCTGAAGGACCATTTCCTCCAATAATAACTGGTACTGAAAATTTCTTTCTCAAATAAGTAATCATATTTTTTAATCCCTGAAAATAACAATAAGCAAAAGAGGTAATGATGATTACTTCAGGACAAAATTGTTCAAACCTTTTATGGCTAAAATGGTTCACTTCTCCATACTGATAATAATTATGGAAAAATGAATAATGACTTTGATCATAAACCAGATAATTTTTTAGATATTTTAGTTGTTTGGGTAAGGGAATGCTTTTTTTTAGTTTTTTAACAACATCAAAACAAAGATACTCATGGGGAAAAATTATTTTTCCCAAATAATCCAGATTTGCAGTTACCATTCTTTGGGGAGAATGATAAAAATCAGTAAAGGGATGATTAAAAATAGCTACTTTCATCGTTATCTAGTAAATAATTTTCTGATGCTCTCTCTATCTTCCAGCTTTGCTAGTTTGACAATTGACTCCTACAATCCAGAATGTAATGCTTTCCGTTTGTCTGTGTTTTTCGTGATCCCTGCTTCATCTCTTAGAATCAATTAATTCACCATGTTTTTTTTAATGCGCCCTTTAGCTAACTGCATTCTTTCATGCATCCGTTTTGCCTGGAGACAAAATACTTCAAATTGAGCCTGTACAACTTGAGTAAAAGGATTTCCATCGGATTCAATTGGTAAAAAGGGTAAATTCGTCACTCCCTGTTTTTTTAATTCAGTAGTAATTGGAGTGACTCCATCCTCTTTTTCTTTATGCTCTAAGTTCATATTGGGTTTTAATAAACTTTCTACCATTCGGGATGGCAGACAGGCAAAAGGTCCAATTGAGATAACTCCACAAGCACTATCTACAATAGAATGAATCGCACTGCCTGTTGTTGTTGGCACTTCCCCTCTTAAAAATGGGCTCACTAAATGTCGGGAAGATTTCATAACTGCACCCACATCAATATATTCTGGTTCATAAAAGCCACAATCTTTAAAAATATCTTTCACCTGATGGTCGTATTTACTTTGAAAATAGGTTTTCATTTTAAAATATATTTTCTGAAAAAAGGTTACATCCCTTTCTGTATAATCATTGATGAGAGAATGATCAGCATAAAAAATGGTTTCCATAAAAGGAACGACTTTTCCAATAAAACCTTTTTCAGCCAGCATACCTTCAATATTTCTTCTGGCAAAATGGTCATTTCTGACATAAATTTCACCAGTAATAGTCACCA
>JAKSBL010000340.1 GCA_022361115.1 Spirochaetota bacterium
TACATACTAATGCTTGTAAAACCAGGCAATGTATTAATTTCCAATCAGGGAGAAATAAAGTTAACTGATTTTGGTATTGCTTTTAAAACTGACCGTGAAGGGGGAACAGATGATTTAACGAAAACAGGTACCCTCTTAGGTACCCCTGCTTATATGTCTCCAGAACAGATCCATTCTTCTAAAGATGTCGATCACCGTTCAGATATCTATTCTTTGGGAGTCCTTTTTTATGAAATGATGGCTGGTAGCCGTCCATACACCAATGATTTTACTTTAGAAAATATTACACGAATTCGAAAAGGAAAATATGCCAGAATTCGCAAAATAAATAAAAGTGTACCTCCTAAAATTGCTAAAATGATCAAAAAAATGATGGAACCCAAGAGATCTCAAAGATATCAGACCATTGATCAACTCATACAAGAACTAGAGAGTTTTCTCTTAAAAAAATATAAAAACTTTAAAACATTAAATCAGGCATTTATTAACTTAATAAATAGTGGGAGCAAAAAAGATTTAGACAACTTTTCCTATCCAACCAGTTTGATTTATTTAAAACAAACAGTTAATTTTTTTGTCATATTAATTGTTGCTGCTGCTTTAGTTTTTGGTGCAAGAATCAGTACGCCCAGGTTGTTTGCCATGGTCTTACCAACTCAGTATGGCTTATTGAGTTTGACAACTGATAAAGATTTTAATTATAGCCATTGTGAAGTTAAATTGGTAAATCAGGATAAATCGGGTCAGCAATATCAATTATTGATCAGCAAAAATCTGCAATGGTTTTCTTTTTATAAAATGCTCTGTCAACCAGCAAAATATACTGCCTATATTAAAACTGGTAACTATACTTTAGTCGATGAATTAATGATTTATCCTTATCAACATCAAAAAGTAAACACCTATCATTTAACCATTCCACAACCAGAAGTAACCGATGTGGACCTCTATTTCTCTGTTAAAGATAAAAACAATCAAACTCTAGATCGTTATCAATTGTATTACCGTAAGAAAGGCCAAATTAATTGGGATAAACTAAATTTTGCGAGTAAATTACCAAACAACCAAATTTATGATTTTAAGGTCGAAGCTAATGGCTATAATCCCTCTCAAATAAATAATGTTACTATTAGCCCATGGCAAAATCAATTTAATGGTCATTTTATTTTAACTCCTAAACTAGTATCAGTTACACTAATCAGTCCACAAGCAAAATATGAATTCATTATTAATGGTTCACAAAAAGCATTTGCTGATAAGAACGGTATCGGAGAAAAAAAAGTCATTGCTACTTCAAAGGAAAATATTTACTTTGTTTCACCAGGTAAAACTGAGTATCAAATTATTCAAAATGGTAATGTTTTACAAAAAGATACCATAAATATTAAAGAAGACAGCACCTATATTGTCCAATCCGGACAAAACAATAAGATCAAATTAGTAAGGAAGTAAAATCATTATGTTTGGATTTAAAAAAGAAAATGTCTATCCGATTGTTGGGTTGGCTGCTGCTTTTTTTCTTATTCCTGTTATTGAGCTATTATTATCTTATCAATATATCATCCCGTCAAATGCTCTGTTTGTTTTATTAATCGGAGGAATAGCAGGCGCAGTCTATTCCACCTTTTTTTCCATTATGGAAGGGATAAACCTTGGAGATTTTGGAACTACGACTAAAAAAGGTCTTATTGGTTTTAGCATTGGATTTATTGGTGGCCTGTCTGGATTTTTTGTTGCCCAATTATTATTAACTTTTTTTGAAAACCGTTTTTATTTTCTGGATAAAGGGCTAAGAGAGATACTTATCAATTTAATTAAAGCCATATCCTGGATGATGATTGGCTTTTTTATTGGATTCTCGGAAGGATTAAAAAAGCTCCAGTTCAAAAGTGCTCTTATATCCGGCCTGGGAGGAATGTTGGGAGGATTGTTAGGCGGGATTATTTTTGCTCTGTTAGCAGCTATACTTCCCCCGGTTTTTCTAAGAGGAGTTTTGTTTATTCTCCTGGGGCTGGGAATTGGTATTTTTATCAATCTGATTAAAGGTCAATTTATCAAATGTGAACTGACTTTGTTAAACGGAAAATTCTTTGAAAAGACATTTTCAATATTAGAAAACTCCTTTTTGATTGGGAAAGCCCGTTCAAATGACCTAACTCTTTTGGGTTATCAGGGGATTTCTAAAGAACATGCCAAAATTGTCCGTTTAGATGACATCTATAAAATTGAAGACAACCAGTCTGAAACTGGTCTTTTTGTTAATGAAAGACGTTTAAAAATGAAAGTATTAAAAGACGGAGATGTGATTCGATTAGGTGATGCAAAAATACTGGTTAAAATCTGCACGAAAAACAAATCTAAAAAAAATAAGAGTTGAAATATGAAAAGAAATATCATCATCATTTTATTAATAATCATTCCCTTCATTTTGTCTGGAGAGTCTTTAAATCTCACTCATATTGATACAGCCCTTTACTCAGTCAATGATCAAATTGCTCTCTACTTCTCTCTCTTAGATGATCAGGGTAAACCTATTTCTGATCTTGATCATAGTCTCATTAAATTATCTGAAACTGATTTATTAAGAGATCAAACCTATACTATTGACCAGTTTGAAATTTTTCAAACAGATAAAATGATGAAATCAGGAAATTTCATTTTTCTGGTAGACAATTCTCTCAGTATGTACTGGCTGGTATTGCCTGAATATAAGAAGAGTGAATTTCAGGGCTTGTTAAAAGGGATCTCTTCTGCTGGTGAACGGAATTTTGTTAAAAAGTTCTATCAATTAAAAAAAGATACTTATATCCCTATCGCCTATATTACAGAACAGAATAAAATCAAAATAGCAGAAATTATTAAAAAGCATCATAATATAAAAATTAAAAACCGGATGGAACTGGTCAGTGAAGCTCTACAATTATTTATACGATCTATGCCAGATAACTTAGATGCCAAAGGCCTAGTTTCTTTCAACGAAGAAACTTTTTTTCATACCAATTATACCCAAAAACACAATGATATTTTAGATGGTCTGACGCAAATAAATATGCCGGATGAGAATACTGGTTGGACAGAACTTTATCAAGCCTTATCAGACTCTAACCATTCTTTAGCTGACAAAGGGGGAAGAAAATTTCTTATCTTATTATCTGACGGATATCAACGGTCAAATGATCCGGTTGATAAAACTCCTTTGCTGGAAGATGCTATTAAAACTGCTTTGGATAATAATATTGTAATATTTACAATTGGCTTAGGAAATGATGTGGATCTTGGTTTGTTAAAAAGCCTGGCTGCACAAACAGGAGGATACCATTTCAATGGATTTAATAAAGATAGTTTAGAACAAGCTTACCAATATATATCCAATATTATCTTTTCAGAGTATAAACTGGTTTATAAAGGCAATAATCTGTTATCTGAAAATCGCAAAATTTATTTGGAATATAAAAATCTCACTAGTGAAAGAACCTTTTTAATCAGTTCTATATATGGAAAACCACTTCACCCCTTTGCATATCTACTTTTACTCTTCATACTTGTTTCTCTCATATTTCTTATGATCATTTGCTTGATTACCCGTAAAAAGGTCACTCAAACTGGTTTTATTGGTCTGGATTCAAACACCAGAGTTTTAATGGACTCTGATACTGTTTATTTAGATAAAGAGGACAAATCCATTGCAACGACACGGGTTATAAAAAAGAATGATACTTACATTCTGGAAGGTGATAAAACCAGAGTCAATAATAATGAAATTAGTGGTACCCGGATACTCAATCCAGGTGATGTCATAACCACTAAAGAAGGGACTAAACTGATTTTTACAGGAGCTTTTGATTTATCTACCACAAAAGCTATTGATAATACTCAATCTAAAAAGACAAATAAAACAACGAAAAAAACAACGCCTAAACCAAAAAATTCGAAAGATCCAAAAAATCTGCCGAAGAAAAAAAAATAGGGATCTTCTTAACTCAAAAAACCTGTAAATCTTGTCTTATTTCTTTTTATTCCCCCCTCTTTTGATAACAGCAAACGATTTTCGCTCTTACGAAAATTAACAATTTATTAATAAATGCACAATTTTATTAGAATAATTAAATTTATTGGAAAAACTTTTTGACATAAGTTTAAAATCATAATAAAATAGTATGTTCTTAAATAAATATATTGGAGGAGATCAATGAAAAAGGTACTTATTTTAATTTTATGTTGTTGCTTAGTGTTTGGATTCGCCACAAGCTGTAAAAAGTCTGATACTGCACAATCTACTGGTACTGGCAAGACTTTTGTCACCATTGGTACTGGCGGTGTAACAGGAGTTTATTACCCAGCTGGGGGAGCAATCAGTAAAATAGTAAACAAAAAATATGATGAGTATAAACTGAAAGTAACAGTTGAATCAACTGGGGGTTCAGTATTCAATGTTAATGCCATTATGGCTGGTGATTTAGAGTTTGGTATTGTTCAATCCGACCGCCAGGCTCAGGCATTTAATGGAGAAGCTGAATGGAAAGATAAAGGGAAACAAACAGATTTACGATCAGTTTGTGCATTACACCCTGAGAGTGTTACCTTGCTGGCAGCTGATGATGCTGGAATTAAAACTATCATGGATTTAAAAGGCAAAAAAGTTAATATTGGTAATCCTGGATCTGGAAATAGAGGAAATGCAATTGATGCTTTAACCAATGCTGGTTTAGATTGGGAAAATGATTTAAAGGCAGAACAGTTAAAAGCTTCTGAAGCAGCAAAAATGCTGCAGGATGATCGTATTGATGCTTATTTCTACACTGTTGGTCACCCATCTGGTTCTTTTAAAGAAGCAACAGCCGGCAGAAGAAAAGTACACTTTGTACCTATTGAAAATATTGATGACTTATTAAATAAATATAGTTATTATGCTGCATCATATATTCCTATCAAACACTATCCAAATGCAACAAATGACGCTGATGTTCCTACTTATGGAGTAAAAGCAACTTTTTGTACTTCAGCAAAAGTTTCTGAAGATATTGTTTACGTCATTACTAAAGAAATCTTTGAAAACCTCAATGATTTTAAAGCTCTTCACCCAGCATTTGAAATCTTAACAAAAGAATCGATGTTAGAAGGTTTAACTGCTCCACTTCATCCTGGTGCAGAAAAATACTTTAAAGAAGTCGGTTTAAAATAATTAGGCTCTAGAGCCTCTTGTAAAAATTAAGAATGCTCTTTGGTGTTTGCAAACAGGTTGCGTGTGTGAGCAATAAACAGCTTTGCCGCGAACCAGCACTACCGATTGTATGATATTTTCAAACAGAAATTATAGTCAAAACGGATATTTTTGCAAACACCTCTATTAAAGAAAGAGTTTTGAATTAAGAAATTATTTTTAATATGGACACAATGGAAACGTAGATCACACAAAGGATAAGCAATGATTCTAGCTTACCCATTTTTTTCATAAACTTCGTGTACTGTGCTCCATATTATATTCTAATTACTATTTTTTTTATAAAAAGAGATCACAGATGGCCGCACAAAAACGCATATAATATAAATAGAGGTCAACTGTAATCAAAATATATCATTAAGCAGAGTATTGAGTTAATTAAAGTCCTTTCCGTAAATATCTGTGTCTTTCCGTGATCCTTTGTGGTTTTCTTTTTGAAAAAAATATAAATAAAATAAAATGAAACATTAGTATCTCAATTAAGGAGCGAGTATGGTTGAACTCAATGAATTAACAGAAGATCAGGGTACCCTGGAAGCCAAAAGAATAGCTGAAGAGGTAGAAACCGGCACGAAACAGGTAACCGGCATTACCCGTTGGATTATCCCTATTATCGCTTTCTGCTGGTCAATCTTTCAACTAGCTCTCAACTCTGTACTTTTACTAGATGCAACCTATATTCGTGCAATCCATCTGGCTTTTGCCATTTCTCTGGTATTTTTAAGCTACCCTATGCTAAAAAAAAGCCGTTCAAACAAAATTCTTAACTATTTTAGTATAAAAGAACGGTTTACCATCTTAGATTACCTGATAACTATTGTTGCTGTAATTGCTGCACTTTATATTGCCCTGGATTATATTGGTATCAGTTCACGCCAGGGAATACCTACTACTTTGGATTTGATTATTGGTTTTTCCATTGTCATTTTGGTTTTAGAAGCAGCACGTCGTGCATTAGGACCAGCCTTACCTATTATTGCAATTTTATTCATTTTATACAGTTTTTTTGGTCCTTATATGCCATCTGTATTAGCTTTTAAAGGAGTTTCGGTTAATCGTTTTGTCGGTCAAATTTCATTATCAACTGAAGGTATTTATGGAATTCCTCTGGATGTATCAGCAAATATTGTCTTTCTATTTGTTCTTTTTGGTGCCATGCTAGATAAAGCAGGTGCTGGTGAATATTTTGTTCAATTAGCTTTTAGTTTATTGGGAAAATATAAAGGAGGGCCAGCCAAAGCTGCTGTTTTAGCTAGTGGATTGACAGGTATGGTTTCTGGTTCAAGTATTGCCAATACTGTAACAACCGGAACCTTTACCATTCCTTTAATGAAAAGTGTGGGTTATCCTTCACATAAAGCAGGTGCTGTAGAGGTCGCCTGTAGTACAAATGGACAGTTAATGCCTCCTATTATGGGAGCTGCAGCTTTTATTATTGCTGAGTACTGTAATTTAGAGTATTTTGAAGTCATTAAGGCCGCTTTTATTCCTGCGATTGTTTCTTACATTGCTTTAATGTACATTACACACTTGGAAGCCTCGAAGCTGGGATTAAAAGGTATGAAAAAAGAAGAAATACCACCTTTTTTTACCACTTTTATTAATGGAATCTATTATTTGATCCCAATTTTATTTCTTATCTTCGAGCTGGTTGTCATGCGTCACTCAGCCCAATTGGCTGCCTTTCGAGCAATACTAGTATTAATGGTAATCATTTTTATAGAAAACATCATCCGGGCCTGGCAAAATAAGACTTCAATTAAGGCATCCTTGATCAAAAGTCTAAGACAAATTGGGGAAGCAATGGTTGCAGGCGGAAAAAATATGATGGGTATTGGTGTTGCTGTTGCTGCGGCTGGTATTATTGTGGGAGTTGTTACACTTGGATTGGGAGGAATTATTACTGAAGTCATTGATGTAATATCCGGTGGTAATTTTATACTTATTTTAATCATTACTGCTATAGCTAGCCTGATCTTAGGAATGGGTTTACCAACAACTGCCAACTATATTGTTATGGCTTCTTTAACTGCGCCGGTTATTGTGACTCTGGGTGAAAGAGCGGGAGTTGTTTTTCCACTCATTGCTGCGCATTTGTTTGTATTCTTTTTTGGAATACTGGCTGATGATACTCCACCAGTTGGGTTAGCTGCTTATGCTGCTTCAGCTATTGCCAAATCAGATCCCATAAAAACAGGTGTACAAGGATTTACCTATGATATCCGGACTGCACTTTTGCCTTTTATGTTTATTTTTAATACAGATTTGTTATTGTACAATATTAAAAATCCTCTCCTGGTTATCTGGATTTTTGCTATTACAACTTTAGCCATGTTTGCCTTTGCAGCTTTAACCCAAAACTTTCTTATGGTCAAAAACCGCTGGTATGAACAGATATTACTGGGCTTTGTCACTTTTAGTTTACTCCGGCCCCGTTTTTTTACTAATCTCATTAAAATAGATGATCATTTTAGTTTTTTCATTTGCCTGATTTCTATTGGGATTTATGGATTAGTTATTTTTTTACAGTGGTTAAGAAAAAAAAGAATGGGTGAAGTCATACCAGAATCTGTTTAAAATTAATGAGGGATCTGTAATGAGGAAATCCTGATTTTTGATGTTGGCGGAACGTTAGTTAATGATACTCTCTTTGACCAAACAAAATGGTTCCTAACCGTACCATATTGGACCCTTCTTCTACTGCTACTTTGAAAGAATCAGACATGCCCATAGATAAGGTTTTTAAGTCTACATTTTCAGCATCAATTTGTTTCACCTGATCATAGATTGTTTTTGTGGCACGAAAAAAAGGACGTAATGCTTCCGGATCCCCCCAGAAAGGTCCCATCGTCATGATTCCCACTAATTTAAGATGAGAAAAGTTTTTAAAATCTGTAATAATGGATTCTAGTTTTTTAATTTCTGGAGCTAAACCAGCTTTTGAGGATTCTTCGCCTGCATTAATTTCCAGTAATACTTCAACTTTTTTATCCATTGCCAAAGCTCTGGATTGGATATCTTGAGCATTTTTTAATGAATCAACTGTCTGGATCACATCAAAAATCTTTAAAGCTTTATTTATTTTATTTTTTTGTAAATTTCCAATCATATGCCATTTTACTTTTTCTTTCAAATCAGCTAAGGGCTCAAACATTGCTTCTGCTTCCTGAACATAATTATGTCCAATGTCAGTCAATCCAGCCTCAATTACCGCCCTAGCTTCTTCAGCTGATCTTGTTTTAACTGCTGCGACAATTTTTACATCAGCAGGTAGTTCTTTTCGGATTCGATAAAAATTTTCAGCAACACTCATTTCTTTCTCCTGATAAATAGCTGTTCTTTGTATTTTACAGCCCGATTCTTTGGAAATACATGTATCTGTATTTCTTGTGGTTCTTATTCGATTGTTTTTATACAATCATTACATATTTTATTTCATAAAGTAGAGTCTATTTTTTCTTTATTAATTCCTTATTTTATGTTAGAAATAGTAAAAAACAGAGAAGATATCTTTCTTTTTTAAACTTATATTATATAATAATATATACTTCCTGGCAAGAAGTAGTAAGGATTTGATTATGGAGAAGAAAAGATTAGTTTCAGGTATTCAACCTTCTGGAATGATTCATTTAGGGAATTATTTTGGTGCTATGATACAATACCTGGAACTTCAGGAAGAATACCACTCATTCATTTTTATTGCAAATTTTCATGCTCTCAATACTATACGTGATCCTGAAATTATGAATCAATATGTTACTGATCTGGTAGCCCATTATTTAGCTATTGGACTAGACCCGGAGAAGGTAAGTCTTTATCGGCAAAGTGATTTACCGGAAGTTTGTGAATTATCCTGGATCTTAAGTACATTGACTCCCATGGGTATATTGGAAAGATGTCATTCCTATAAAGATAAAATAGCAAAAGGTTTTTCTCCAGATCATGGTTTATTTGCTTATCCTGTATTAATGGCTGCAGATATCCTTTTACCAAAAGCAAATATTGTCCCTGTCGGAAAAGATCAGAAACAGCATGTGGAAGTAACCCGAGATATTGCCTTAAAATTTAATAACCAATATGGAGAAATCTTGACTATCCCTGAAGACAGGATTAATCAGTCAACAGCTGTCGTACCTGGTATTGATGGACAAAAAATGAGTAAATCCTATGATAACTGCATTTACCCATTTGCTTCTGAGAAAGCACTAAAGAAACAGGTCATGAATATTGTTACAGATTCTACACCTTTAGAAGAACCTAAAGATCCGGATAAGTGTAATGTTTTTGGGATATATAAATTACTGGCTGATCAAGATGAAATTGAAAAAATGCGGAATCAATATTTAGCAGGTGGATATGGGTATGGACATGCTAAAAAAGAATTATTAGCCAAAATTCTGGATTATTTTGCTGTTGCTAGAACCCGTTATTTAGATCTACATCAAAACAAAGACTATATGGAAGAGGTTTTACAAAAAGGAGTTGAAAAAGTACGTACAGTTGCTCATAAAACCCTAACAGAAGTAAGAAAAGCTGTCGGATTTTACTAATTCGATTTTTTTCTTAAGGATAAATACATGGAAGATCGTAGCATTATCAAGCCTATTTTAGATGCACTGGAAAAACTCACTACTAATGAAACAGAACTTGAATATTTCTATCATATTATTGATAAGTTTTGTGTGAAGTGGTTCGGTACACCTGTATTAGCTGCTCAATTTGATATGGTAGATGTTACTTTGCTACATGAAATATTGGGTGAATTTATTCGTTTTGATAGTAATAATAAACGTTTGGCCCTGTGGTTACTTTCCATAAACCGGGTTTGTAATAATTATACTAAGGACTTGAGTGAAGTAAAAGAAGAAATTAATCATATCAAAGAATATGAAGAATATAACTCAGATGATACTCTGGTTCACCCTATTCTGGAAATTATTATTGAGCTAGAACAAAATCATTTAGCCGCCAATGATCATGATAAAAGTGTTCAAGATGAAATTGGGAACTTTTTGCAATGGGTTGGGCTTTATACTACGACTATTTATCCATCTCTGGCCAATAAATTAGATCTTTATGAAAGAAAAATAATAAAAGCCATGAATTATCTATTAATGGAATTCATTAATTTGAAATCAAATGACCGGCGTTTAGCTTATTTAATAATGGCTATTATGGAAGCCTGTAAGCAATTTTCATTTCATAATATTGAGTTAGAACAAAAAAACCTTAAAGGCTATGAACAATCAATTGTAGTTACTGCAGGCCAGGATGAAGATCTGGTTGAACAAATTCTGGAAAAGTTAAAATCAGAAAATGTAAAACATGGTGAAGAAAGTAATACCAAAAATATTTCCCTAACTGATGATTATTTAAAGAATGATTTTATACAATTTATCAATGACTTAAACCAAAATGCAGAAGAAGCAGTTACCCTTTTTAATCAATATATCCAGAAACTAACGCATCAATTTTTAAAACTGAATGAAGGTAACCAGTTTATTTTTTTAGAAACTTTTCTCCTCTTTGCTAAAGAACCTCATGCTGCGATATCACCGGAAGTGAGATCCAATTTAGAGAAATCAGTTGATATGCTTTCTTTACAAACCCGTAACTGGCTTTTTATGGAAGCAACACGCCTAAAAAAGGAAAGAGAGCATAGCTTTGAAGGAATTATTCAGAAAACTAAGATAACAGGATCTCAGAACAACAGTATTATAAAATTGTACTTAATGCTCTTGATGTTAAAGATTTTTAATTTAGAAATAAATAAGGATTAATTATGTATAAATGGTCTATTTACTTTTTTCTCATTATCACTATATTTTCCAGCTGTAAAAAACAAATACTGAAAGATCCAGTATTGCATGAAACAGTGATCACAGAAACCCGGAATAATGCCTATAAAAATGATGACATAAATAATATTACAACTTTGGATCTGAGTAATCGAAATCTTACAGAAATACCAGAAGAAATAACCCGTTTTAAAAACCTGGAAAAACTAATATTGTCTCACAATCAATTAAAAAACATACCCCCCTTTTTAATTTATTTAAAAAACCTAACCAGCTTAAACCTGGAAGACAATCAAATACCTGAAATAACAGCAGAAATTCTTCAATTAACTCAATTGACCAGTTTAAATCTTAATCAAAATCAGATTATCAATATTCCAGATACGATTAATTACCTAAAAAATTTAAACGAGTTCTTCATAGCTGGCAACTCCATTCAGATTATTTCAGAAGAGTTAGCTGATTGTAGCCAATTAAAGTACCTGGATGTTTCTTTTAATCAATTAACAGATTTTCCCAATATTTATTTAGAAAACCTGATTTCCTTAGATATTTCTCATAATCAAATTAAAAAAATCTCAGAAGGAATTTTAACTAAGCAAATTATTGTTTTTAAAGCAAATCATAATCAATTAAAAAAAATACCAGATATTATTAAAAATTGCGTTGCCCTCATTGATCTTGATCTCAGTCATAATGCTATCTGGTATTATCCTGAAGGTATGGATAAAATGCTTTCTTTAAAATTTCTAGATCTTTCCAATAATAACCTAACCTATTTACCTGGGCCTATTACTAATATCAAAACATTAGAAAAGTTATTTTTATCTCATAATCGGATCAATAATGTACCATATAATATTGTTTCTTTAAGTTCCCTTCGTGAACTTTACTTAGATCACAATCAGTTTTATCATATTCCCAAAAATTTCTTTGAGCTGCACAATCATTCCTTAAAATTAGTTTTAAATCATAATCAAATTCAATATATTCCTAAAGAAGTTAAAACTCAAATGAATCTGGCTAAATTAGACTTAACCAATAATCCTTTAGCATCGGTTCCAAATGATCTGAAGGATTGGCATAATAGTCAAGCATATCAGGCAATTTTTAAAACGGACAGTCAAGTACTGATATATTAAAATCTAGAGCTCACCCGCAAGGGTTTGGTCCATTCTTTGAACTCGACAACTGGTAACTTTTATTAAAGAATGGACTCCCAAAATAACAAAAACAGTAAGCATCTGTAGTATTGTTAAAGGTCTTTGCTTATGCCAACAAGTAATCAAAATTCCAACCATTTATTACTGAAACCCGGGAGAGGGTCAAAAATAGAATTTCATGCTAATAAAAACAAAGTTGTTTTACTGGTGCACTGTTTTCGGTCTAATCCTATCCTAATGGATGAAATTGCTACTGAATTATATCAAAATAATTTTTCTATTTATAACTTAAGATTACCAGGTCATGGGTATGTTAATGAAGAAAGAGTTTTTGAAGTAAGACAAAATGATTGGCTAATGTATATTGAGAATGTTTTTCTTGATCTTGTTGATAACTTTAAAGAGGTCTATTTAATCGGTCATAGCATAAGCTGTGCACTTTTACTGCAAATTGGTGCAAAATATTCCAGATCAATTTCAAAAATGGTGATACTTACCCCCTTCTTAAAAGTAAAAAGTATGAAAATAAAATTTGCTCCCTTTTTAAATCTTTTTAAAAAAAAAATAAAACCTAAAAAGATAGATTGTTCTTTAGAAACTCCTTATGAAAAGGAATTTATTTCTTTTCTCCCTTTGAAGCAGGGAATTCAATTATTAAATGAAGCTGCTGGTTATAGAAAAAAAATAAAAGAAAAATTGCCTCCTACATTATGTATTTTTGCTGAGAATGATGAAGATATCAATACAGAACTTCAAAAAAGTATTATCAAGCAAAACCCTGCTATTAAAATTTTAACTTTGGAGAAAAGCAAACATCAAGTTACTATTGATTGTGAAAAACTACTGGTTTTTAATCATATCCTGAGTTACTTTGGAAAACAAAATGTTTGAATATTTGTTGAAAGGCGGTTTTTTAGGCATTTGTATCATTCTATCTTTTTATCACTTCATTGTTTGGTTTGGTAGAAAATATGATAAAAGCAATTTGTCCTATTCCTTATATACTTTTGCCCTCTTTTTTTGTGTTTTTAATGGACAGGTCTATCCAGAAATGGACATATATAATAAAAATTTATGTCTAATTGGAGTAATCATTGCTTCCATCACAATGCCTGTAACAATTACATTTTTCATTTTCACTATCTTTAATACAAAAAAAATTGTTAAGATTTCCAAGCTTTATTGTTTCATAACTATAATCATAGGACTGATTTCTCTATTCTTTTTTTGTTTTACTTTTAATAGAATGTTTGTTAATATTTCTGTTTTTATCATTGCTAGTTTAGGAATTATTGTTACTTCATATATATTTTATAATATTGTCAAATATAAACTATACCAATCAACAAAAAATAAATTAGTTATTGCAGGATTATTCTTTTTACTTTTTTCTGGTTTTGCCTCAGCATTTGCTACGGCATTAGAGATAGAAGAAGTTATATTTCTAGTTATTTTTGGGCCTTATTTAATCATGTCATTTTTATTTGCCATATCATTAGCTTCAGGATTTAATAAAGACCATTATGCTTTAAAAAAATTGTCAGATAATTTAGAAATTCAAGTTAAAGAAAGAACAAAAGAACTTGAACAGGAAAAAAATCTAAAAACCACTTTCTTCATAAATATTGCTCATGAAATAAAAACTCCTATTACTTTGATAAAAAATTTTTTTGAAAAATATATAAGAAAAATGAAAAAGATTGATGATGATTTAATTCCAGTACAAACCAACATCAACATTCTCAGTCATACTATTCAAAACTTCCTGACTCAAGAGACTCTAAACAGAGGTGAAATATATTATGATCATGAACAAATCATTAATATTTCTGATTTCTTCAATAATACCCTTCCGTTATTCAAAATCATGGCTAACAAAAAAGAAATTTTGATTGATTCAGCAATTGAACAAAATCTTTTTACCACAGCAGATCCAATCGCTATTAATCAAATTATTAACAACCTAATTGAAAATGCAATAAAATATACAAATCAGCTGGGAAAAATCAACATTATTTTAAAATCCCGAAACCAAAAAATATTCTTAGACATCAAGGATACTGGAATTGGAATGAAAAAAGAACAATTAAAACATATATTTAATCCTTATTATCAAATAAAACAGGAAAAGCAGAATATTCAAGGTATTGGCATGGGCTTAAGTATTGTTAAAGGTTTATTGGATCAAATCAATGGACAAATCAAAATCAAAAGCCAATCCGGTGAAGGAACTCATATCACTATTATATTAAACAGTGCTGATTCAGCTGAAAAACTTAAAGAAAGCAGTTATACTGTATCAGAAACGATAATACAAGCTAATCATAGCAATTCAAAAAAAATCGATAAAAATAAAAAAACAATCTTAATAGTTGAAGATAATCACTCAATGTCAGAATTTATTAGCAGTTTATTTATCATTAACTATAATATTCTATCTGCATCAAATGGAATTGAAGCAATCGGCTTACTGAATGCTTTTCATGCGGATTTAATTATTTCTGATATCATGATGGATCAAATGGATGGTTTTAGCTTGGTCAGTTTGCTTAAGAAAGAGAAGGCTCATTTATTAATTCCAGTGATTTTTTTAACAGCAAAATCTACTTTGGAAGACAAAATAAAAGGACTGGAACTTGGTGCAATAGATTATATTGAAAAACCCTTCAATGCTAATGAGCTAATCTTTAAGGTAAAAAACCAATTTAAATTAATGGATCTGATCACTCAAAATGTTCATTTACATATTAAAGATGAATTTTCTGAAATAGATTTAGATCAATTTTATCAAAAATGCCAGGAGCATAAGTTATCAGAAAGAGAAATTGAAGTTCTCCAATTAATGAAATTTGAGAAATTATCAAATAAAAAGATAGCCGAACGGTTAGATATATCAGTTAAATCAGTCGAAACCTATTTGTATAACCGAATTGCTATCAAAATCGGGTTATTTTCTAAAAAAGAAATATTAACCTATTTTTCATAACAAAGAGTTCCTCACATCATACCTAAAATTTACTATGTATTAGCCTTATAAATGAGTATTAATAAATTACACCTATCTTTTAATTTTTGGCATTAAAATTGACAATTTCTTTAATATCCAATATAATGTGTTGAATAATTTTATATTAGTTGACTATTTAGCTTGATACTAAAAACTTCTACATGAGGGACTTTTTATGATGAAAAAACTTTTTTCTTTTAGTGTTTTATTTATTATTTTATTACTTCTCTTTGGATGTAGTATGGCTCAAACTAGTATTGATGAGGGTAGTACTGAAACAAATACAGAGGAATCAGTGAAAGCTGTTTTAACCGATTGGGCACAGCAATCAATGGATCAAATTTCTGCTGATGATGAAGAATTTTCTGTCCAACAGAAAGGTTTCAGTAAGAGAAAAGTTCGATTATTGGAAATCAAAAGAGAAAAGTTAGAAAAACATATTTATAAATATACATTTATACTTAAAGTAGGTAATGGAAAATATGATCAAATTGGAATATATCGGGTTGTTAAGGAAAAGAATTTTTGTCAACCAATAAAATCCCCAACTGCTGTTTTTTTGGTGCATGGTGTTGGATTTAATTTTGATTTGTCTTTTCTCCCATCAGCATATTTAACTGATCATCCGGATGTTTCTTCAATGGGGATTTACTTGGCTAATAATAATATCGATGTTTGGGGAATTGATTTAAGATGGACTTTTATTGATCGAGAAGAAACAAATCTGGAATTAATGAAAGACTGGAATGTTGATTTCTTACTAAAAGATATTAAATATGCTGTAAAATTTGCCAGATTTGTTAGAGGACTCACTGGTAGTGGATTTGGAAAAATCTTTCTGGGAGGCCATCATACGGCAGGCGTTTATCCTTGGGCTTACGCTAATTCCGAAACGATGTTAAAACAACAAAAACA
>JAKSBL010000627.1 GCA_022361115.1 Spirochaetota bacterium
ATACTAAGTTCATGATATTTATATATCTTACTGCACTTTATAAATTCAACTATTGTTTTGTATCTATCATCACTTTAGAAAAACCTGCAAATTAGCTTTTCTTGTTTGTTCTTGATTTCATTTCCTAATTTGTACTAGGAAACGGTATAATCTATTACATTTTAGAAATGAAGTATATATAATAAATTATTTTTGATTTTATATGCTTGATTTTTAAAATCCAAATTTAATATAAAAGTCATCTATTCATTAGTAAGGAGCTATTTATCAATTTCTTTACCTTTCTCTCATATTACTACTCGCAAATAATCTTTCAATTTTTAAATCATTTAAAAATTATACTGATCAGTGTGCCTCTCTCTATTCTGGTTAGTGTACCAATTGGTTTTGCTGTTTCACATCGACCAAAATTACAGAAGATTGTACTTTATTTTGCCAGTATTTTAATGACCATCCCCAGTTTAGCATTATTTGGAATCATGGTAGTTGTGTTGGCACCTGTTCATCTGGGAATTGGTTTAACACCAGCAGTATTGGCCATTGTTATTTATTCATTACTGCCTATTATTCGTAATACTATCACTGCTTTAAATCAGGTTTCACCAAAAATGATTGAAGCAGCTCGTGGAATTGGTTTAAATCGGTTCCAAATACTATTTAAAATTAAACTTCCCCTTTCCATTCCAGTTATCATGGCAGGTGTGCGAAATGCCATAGTTCTTGGTGTGAGTGTGGCAACTTATGCTTCTTTAGTTGGTGCCGGCGGATTAGGATACTTTATCTTCTCTGGTATCAGCCGAACCAATTTTCAAATGGTTCTGGTTGGAGCGGTTTTAGTTTCCATATTAGGAATTGGAGTAAATTATCTGTTACTAGTTTTTGAAAGAATCGTCACTCCAAAAGGCCTCAAGGTTAAACATTAAATAGCTGAAACTATTTAAACTTGAAGAATCATATCGCAATTATGAACAGAAGAATACCATCAAGGAGATTGTTTTGATAGACCTAAAAAATTTAACCAAAAAGTTTGGTAAAAAAATTGCAGTTAAAAACCTCAATATGACTATTGAAAAAGGGAAAATTACCATGTTAATCGGCCCATCCGGCTGTGGTAAAACAACGACTTTAAAGATGATTAACCGATTAATCGATTCAACAGAAGGAGACATAAGAATTAAAGATAAATCGGTCTATGATTTAGATCCTGTAGAGTTGAGACGTTCCATAGGATATGTTATTCAAGAGACAGGCCTTTTCCCTCATATGAATGTATTTGATAATATTGCTATTGTACCTCGACTTTTAAAATGGGAAGAAAAAAAGATTAAACTTCGTGTTGAAGAGTTATTAAACCTGGTAACCTTAAATACAGAATATATGTATAAGTATCCTCTCCAATTATCTGGAGGAGAAAGACAAAGAGTCGGTCTTGCCAGAGCATTAGCTGCTGATCCGGAAATTTTGTTAATGGATGAACCTTTTGGAGCAATTGATCCAATCAATAGAAGTAAGCTTCATGATTCTTTTATCTCTATTCAGGAGAAAATTGAAAAAACTATTGTTTTTGTTACCCATGATATTAATGAAGCGATTAAATTAGGCGATAAGATTGCTATTTTAAAAGATGGTGATCTGGTTCAATATGATAATGTTTATAATATTCTTTACGAACCGGAAAATGAATTTGTTGAAAAATTATTAGGTCATGATCGGAATATAAAAGCTCTCGTTTTAAAGAAAAACCGGGACTATTATGTTACTGAAGGTTTTGTTACCTGTCAACGTTCTGATAAACCTGATGCGGTCATTACCCGTTTACAGGAAAAGAATAAAAAAATTGCCTATGTCGTGGACAGTAATAACAAATTTGAAGGCTTATTTCTTTTAGAAAAACATAAAAAAGATACAGAACCCCATTTAAGTTTTGTAGATAATCCAGTAACAGTAGAAAAAAACAATAATCTACAGGAAACTTTTAGTTTAATGATCGAAGCTGGTGAGGGAAATCTTCCTGTACTTACTGATAAAAATCAATTTATCGGTGAGATTCGTATGGATGATATCTTTAATGAATTTAAAGGGGAACGGTAATTATGGAAGAAATTATAAACTATATTGAGAAAAGCCAAGAAATTATCATTCAAGCGATTGGACAGCATTTCTTTCTTTTTACCGTTTCTATGGTATTCACTTTGATGATTGGTTTTATTCTCTCCTTAATCATTATCAATACGAAAAACCAAAAAATTGCTCAAGGAATTTTAACTATGACTGCTGCTGCTCAATCAGTACCTTCTGCTGCTGTTATAGCCATAGTTTTCCTTTTTATTGGAATTGGAGTAAAACCAGCTATTATCGCCCTAGTGCTTTATAGTTTAGTTCCAATTATTTTTAATACCACATCTGGCCTGGTCAGTATTCATCCAAAGTTGATTGAAGCTGGTAGGGGTATGGGATTAACTAATAATCAAATCCTTTGGAAGATCAAAATCCCAATTGCGATGCCAGTTATTATGGCTGGAATTCGAAGTGCAGCAACGATCAATATTGGTACAGCCACCGTGGCTGCCATTATCGGCGGAGGGGGTTTAGGGGACTTAATTTTTATGGGTTTAAAATTAAGAAGGAATCATGTGATTATTATTGCGGCCCTTTTAACTTCAATAATTGCCATTATTATTGATACCATTCTTTATTTTCTAGAACAAAAAGTGACACCAAAGGGTCTTAAGGTCAAAATATAAAAAAGTTCACTTACTTTAGGATTGCTTATAGCAGTTCATTAACAGGTGAGCTCTTTTAAAAATATATATCAAATATACAAGGAGCAAATTATGAAAAAAATCATTATTTTAATGATGACATTCCTATTAATTAGTACTTTGTTGCTAACTGGATGTAAAAAATCAAAAGGAAGTATTACGGTAGGAGCAAAAAACTTCACAGAACAATACATTGTTGGTGAGATGATTGTGGAAATATTAAAAAATGCTGGTTATGATGTAAAAAAACAATTTGGTACTGGATCAACTATTACTAGAGATGGATTATTAACCGGGCAAACTGATATTTATGCAGATTATACAGGAACAGCCTGGTCTGTTTATTTAAAACATAGTGAAATCATTAATGATCCGGAAGAATTATATAATAAAATTAAAAAAGAAGATTATGAGAAGAACAAAGTTGTCTGGATAAATCGCTTTAAACTCAATAACACTTATGCTTTAGCAGTACGACAAGATAATATAGTTAAATATGGCACTACAATTAGCTCTTTAGGAAAATATATTAGTGAAAATCCAGGAGAACTCATTGTTGGTATTGATCATGAATTCTTTGAAAGACCTGATGGTTTCTTAGCATTATTAAAAGAATATAATTTTGAGGTTCCCAAAAGTGATATAAAATTTATGGAAGTTGGATTGAGTTACGAAGCATTAGATAAAGGTAACGTTGATGTAGCTATGGTATTTTCGACAGATGGACTCCTTAAAAAATATAAACTAAAAGTTCTGGAGGATAATAAACAGTTTTTCCCTGTTTATAATCTTTGTGTAACAGCAAGAGACGACTTACTTAAAAAATTTCCAGAAGTTGAGCAATTAGTTCACCCTTTAGCTGACTTATTAGATGACGTAACCATGCAGAATCTTAATTATCAAGTAGACGCAGAAGGTTTACCAGCTGATATAGTAGCTAAAAATTTCTTAAAAGAAAAAGGTTTAGTGAACTAAAAGTAATTTTCCATATAGCATCAAGTAAAAAAAATAACAAAAAAGTCTGTTATTGACTATAAAAGACAGACTTTTTTAGTCAAATTAAAAAAAGATTTGTACTCTTATTAACAGCCAGTTTTAAAATCTCACAGTTTGTGCCAGGCACACTTTTTTCGGTTGTGAAAAATTAAGTTAGTAATAAATGTAAATCAGATATCTTTTACTTTCCTTTCTCTTTTGATATTCTTAAATTCTTCCTATATTTTATTTGAAAATGAAATTCTTTTGTTGTATATTAATATTAATAATGGTACATAATGTGTAGAAATTGATAATGAATAGTTCAAGGATCGATTGTGGCTGATAAAGAAAATTTTGACAATGAATTTGATTTTGGGATGGATACCAAGGAAAAAGAAAAAGTCACCACCCCAAAAATGTTTAAAGTCCTATTACATAATGATGATTATACTACCATGGAATTTGTAGTGGAAATTCTAGTCAGCATTTTTCATAAAACAGAAGAAGAAGCAACACAGATTATGTTGGATGTACATCGCAAAGGAAGAGGATTAGTGGGTGTTTTTACCTATGATATTGCTGTTACGAAGGCAAATCAGGTTCATCAAGAAGCCCGTAAAAGGGATTTTCCTTTAAAGTGTACTGTTGAATCAGAATAGAGTTAATACAAGAATAGGAGAAAAGATGAATATTAATAAAGAGTTGAATTTAATATTCACAACATCATATAATGAAGCAAAAATCAGGCATCACGAGTATCTCACTCCTGAGCACATGCTTTACTCTGCCCTTTTTTTTGAAAAAACAATTGATATTGTTGCAGCTTGTGGGGGAGATATCGAAGCTTTAAAAAAGGAACTCAATCAATTCCTATCAGAAAAAATACCAACTATCGATAATCAGGATGAACCCATACAATCAAATAGCTTACAAAATGTCTTACAGACAGCAGCTTTTCATTGTATCAGTGCACAAAAAGAAGAAATTGATATCAGTGATATACTGGTTGCTATTTTTTCTGAGAAAGAATCCTATGCCTCTTATTTTTTAAAAAAACAAGGAATTACCAAGTTAAATTTAACCCAGTATATCTCTCATGGTATTCCGAATACTGATGAAGTGCCTGAATTGGAAAGTGTTGAGAATGATGAAATATCTCAGGAGGATAAAGAGAAAAAAGGGGAAGGAAAAAATAAATTCCTGCAACGTTTTACTACTGAACTAACTGAAAAAGCCAGGAATAAACAGTTTGATCCTCTTATCGGCAGGGAAGCTATCTTAGAAAGAATGATTCAGGTATTATGCCGACGACTCAAAAATAACCCCATTTTAGTTGGTGAACCTGGGGTCGGAAAAACAGCAGTAGCAGAAGGTCTTGCACAAAAAATAGCAGATGACAAAGTACCAGATATTATCAAAAATTATAAAATTTATCTTTTGGACATGGGTGGTCTCATTGCTGGTACCCGTTATCGTGGTGATTTTGAAGAACGATTAAAAATGGTTTTAACAGAACTGGAGAAGATTGAAAACGCTATTCTCTTTATTGATGAAATACATACCATTGTTGGTGCTGGGGCTACGTCAGGTGGTGCCATGGATGCTTCCAACATTCTGAAACCTTTTTTAGTTAATGGTAAAATGCGCTGTATTGGTTCAACTACCTATAAAGAATATAAAAATTTTTTTGATAAAGCCCGTGCCCTTTCCCGCCGTTTTCAACAGATAGAAATACCAGAACCAAGTATAGATGAGACAGTTCAGATATTGAAAGGCTTAAAAGATAAATATGAAGATTTCCATTCTGTTCAATATACCCATGATGCTCTGAA
>JAKSBL010000613.1 GCA_022361115.1 Spirochaetota bacterium
ATATGAACTCTGTGTATGTTACCTGGAAATGAATCAAAAAGAGGAAGCAATACGATTAATGGAAAGCTATATTGCACGAGGAAATAACAATACTTTAATAACTGAACTTTATGATGAAGTTAAGCGATAATTAGTTCATCATTACTTCACTATATGAAATTGTCTATCTTAGAATTACAAAATAATCATCCCCTTATTGACAAGAAATTTAGACACCAGCAAATCCGTGATTTTGTTTTTAAAAAATATAATCTAGATTTTACTGGAATTTCTACTCTGCCTAAGAAAATGCGGGAGAGACTGGAACAAGAGTTCGTTATTTGTCCATTAAAAGAAATTAGTAGAATTACAGCTGCTGATCAAACAACGAAATTTTTGTTTCAATTGGGTGATCAAGTACAAATAGAGTCTGTCGTTCTATTTACTAAAAACCAGCAAACAACTTTTTGCATTTCCTCTCAATGTGGTTGTAGAATGGGGTGTCAATTTTGCCAGACAGGTAAAATGGGTTTAGTTCGAAATTTAACTTGCTCAGAGATAATAGCCCAGGTTTTATTTCTGGCCAATTTTTCGATAAATAATCAATTGATTCAACCTGATGAACATTTTAATATTGTTTTTATGGGTATGGGGGAGCCCCTGGATAATCTTCTAGCAGTCAAAGAAGCCCTCCATTATTTGACACACCCTGATTTTTTTCATATTGCATCATCACGTATTACCATCAGTACTTGTGGAATGTTAGATCAAATTGAGCCATTGCTGAAAGATTTTCCCAAAATTAAACTTGCTGTATCATTAAACTCAGCTATTGATGAAAAAAGAGAACAAATAATGCCTATTAATAAAAAATTCCCAATAAAAAAAATTGCAGCTGATTTAACTAAAATTTATGGAAAATATGGCAATCGGATTACTCTGGAATATGTTCTGATCAATGATTTTAATGATGGACCAGAAGACTGGCTGGCCTTAAAAGAATTTCAGCATAAAGCTTTTCATATCAATATTATCCCTTTTAATGATACGAATAACTTAGAAAGCAAAAAATTAAGGCCCTCAGAAAGCAGAATTAAAAGATTTATTAAAGAATTGGAAGATATAGGTTTTAGAGTGAGTCGCCGTTATCGTCGTGGTTCTGAAATTCAAGCTGATTGCGGACAATTATATTGGAAAAATAAAACTAGTTGAGATTACTTCACTTTTTTCACATCTGCAGTAATTTTTCCTTCACTTAAGATAATCTCGATGGTATCATCGATTTTTACCTGTTCACTCCTTTTTATCAGTTTTTGGTCATCAGTATATACTAAGCTATATCCCCGTTTTAGTATATTTAGAGGACTTAAATGATTGAGTTTTTCTGTTAATAATGAAAATTGATGCCGATATTTTTTTTTTTTTTTTAAAAAGTTATGATTGAGTTTTTCTGTTAAATAATCAAGTGTTTGTAATTTATCTTGATAAAAGTTATTAAATAATGTAGCTAAGCGGTCGGTTTGACAATTGCTGTATCTTAATCGGTATTTATCCAGTCTTGCTAAAAATGAACCCTGGATACGTAACTGATAGGAGGCAATTTGATTATAAAGCTCTTCATTATTTTTTACCACAATTTCTGCTGCAGCCGATGGGGTAGGGGCTCTTAAATCGGCACAAAAATCAGCAATGGTAAAATCAATTTCATGACCAACACCTGTTAAGACCGGCAGTTCAGAATGATAAATAGCATAAGCAACCTCTTCTTCATTAAAACACCAGAGGTCTTCAATAGAACCTCCACCGCGAGCCAGTATCAAAACATCTAATTTTTTTTGCTTTGAATAGATATTTGCATATTTAATAGCTTTTACTATATCCTTTTTCGCATCAGCCCCTTGAACAGCTGCAGGAAAAACAGTAATATTGATGTTGGAGTTTCTTCTTTTGAGAACATTTAAAATATCTTGTAAAGCAGCACCTGTTGGTGAAGTGATTACACCAATGTGTTCTGGAAACTGAGGCAGTTCTTTTTTTATGGCAGGTTCAAACAGTCCTTGTTGGGCCAGTTTTTTCTTGAGCAATTCAAAATTAGCAAATAAATCACCAATTCCCTGAGGGATAATCTTATCAATAACAATGGAATAATCTCCCCCTTTTTTATATAAATTCAGCTTTCCTTCTACCAGGATTTTCTGACCGTTTTGTAATTTTTTTATTCCAAACTTTTGTAATTGATTTAAAATACCGAGCTGCTGGTTTCTAAAGACAATCCCTTTTATGCTAGCTTGTTCATCAATTAAACTAAAATACCAGATATTTGTAGAAGAAGGACGAAAATTTGAAATTTCCCCTTGAATGAACACTCTTTGAAAATTGTTTTCAAGAACAGATTTGATTTGATCAGTTAAAGCACTAACAGTTAAATAATTTTGATGATTCATAAATACTGGTTTATCATAATATCATTTAATTTTCAATCTTTCTTATGAGAAAAAAAATGGACTGATTATATTGGATTGTAATAATAGTGACTTCTGGTTACTGTCCTGTTGTCTGATAAATAATTTGAAAAAAATTCGTTAAATTTAAAAAATAGCATTCTGTTAATTGAACAAGAATGCTATTTATTATAAAGGAGAAAGAGTTCAACATTATTTTCGTTCAAATTTTTTGCCGGTTGCTAATTCTATACATTTATATGCTCCGTCATAAATTCCAATGCTTTTGTTCTTCACAATGCCATCACAATACATTTGTAATAAATCAGCTTCATTTGTTATGACATCAATCGCCTGGAGTGTGTGACCAATGGTGCGGGTTTCAATCGTGCTGTCACCAATCTCTGCTCCTCTAATTGCTCCCCACATTTCATGTCCCCCCACTCGTTCATTAAAAATTTTAGGTACAGGATAAAAAGCAAGTTCACTGGGTTTGGTTATCATGACATCGATAAATCTCATCAAATGATTCGTAGCATAAACTGCATGAAAAGTGTTATCAAAAAGAAAAACATGTAATCCTTTTGCTTCCCCTTTTTCGATATTTTTACAGAGTTGTTGTGTTTCTTCCCAGGAAAAATAGGCATTAATAATCTCCTGATGAT
>JAKSBL010000343.1 GCA_022361115.1 Spirochaetota bacterium
ATGATTTTTTTAAGACGTTTTTTATACCTAAAACAACTCCAGGAAAAAGAAGGTAAACCAGGGTCAATGTGCAATAAGGAAGCCAATAATAAACTGGTAGTTGTTGATATAATAAAAAAAGTCCTGCAAGTATAAAAATGACTAGTAAAATGACGATTGGTATAAAGAAAAAAACAACCAATTGAGATAAAGAAAGTAAGTTTTTTACTTCTTCTACTATCTTCTCTTTTGATAAATAAGCAGAAATATCGATCCCTAATGACTCTTCAAGCTGCTGAGTTATTATTTTTATTTTTTTGTTCATAAGATCACCTTGCTTCTTTTTATTGCTAAAGTATAACAGAAAAAATGGTTAATTGTTTTAGTTTAGAAAAAAAATGGAAGATTTTATAATGACTATACAATACATAAAGTAGTAAAATGCTGGAAAATGGTGAATGAAAGTGGTCATTACTGAAATTAAAGCAAAATCAATTTTTCCATCATCAATCAAAAATTTAATGCGGCATTTCTCATTTTATGATAATATAATTTTTTCATTTTAAAGCATTGAACCGGGGAAAAAGGTATGCCTCAAATAAAAAGCTTAAAAAATAACTTAATTTATCTCTTTATTAGTGAATTTATTCTTAATTTTAATGTTTTGGTTCCCTTTTTGACCCTTTTTTTTGTATCAAGAGGGTTAAACCCTCAATATATTTTGATAACCTGGATTGTTTATTCTGCCAGCAGTATTGTTTTTGAAGTGCCTACTGGGTTGGTAGCCGATTATTTTGGCGCAAAAATTTCTATTTTAATCGGATCTTTTCTCAATGTTGCTGTAGGAATTGGTTTTTATTTTGCTTCTGGTCCCCTCCATTTTTATTTAATCTCAATAATAATGGGTTTAATGGCCACTTTTTTCTCTGGAGCTATGGATGCCTTAATTTATGAAACACTTAAATTACAAAACCGGGAAACTGAAAGTGCAAAAGTTTTTGGATGGATTTATTCTGCCGCAGAAATTGCAGCTGTAGCAGCAACTTTAGTTGGTTTTTTTCTTGGTGTAAAAGGAACGGATCAAGATTTTAAATTACTCATCGTAATCTCGATAATTGCAGCAGTATTTCAAATTTTTTTTATACTGCCAATTATTTGCCCTTCCAAAATTAATAAATATCGGGTAAATCCCTTAAATAATTTAAAATCCGGATTTAAGACAATTTTCCAACAACCACCTTTGATTTTTATTTTTATTAATACTGTTTTGGTTTTTATTGGTGCTATTGCTGTTAAGGAATTTCAGCAACTCGTTTTAACTGATGCTGGATTGGTAATAAAATATTTAGGTCTATTTTATGGAGTTCTGGGATTGCTGCGCTTTCTTTTTTCTAATCTTTCTGGTAAGATATCCAATCTGCTGTCATCTCCAATTTATATGTTTGTCACAGGATTCATTGTACTGATTGCTATCCTATTGGTTATTATTTTTAAATCCAATCTCTATTTATTGCTTATCTTGATTCCCATTATCAGTGTCTTTTCATTTATCCGCGAGCCTGTGTATTCCTCTTTAGCCAATGAATATATTCCGACTGAAAACCGAGCAACAACCCATTCTTTACTCTCTATAATTGATTCTTTATTGGATGTGGTGGTAGTTTCTATCATTTGTGTAACATTGGCAGATCATTATATTTATATTTATATTGGGGCTGCAGTATTAGTTCTTTTAGGTATAGTTTTTCCAATTATACCTAAAAAAAGTAAACAGGAGTAGTTGAATAAAACAATCAATTGTTCATATTGCATTAGTAGTAAAAGAGTGATACGGTAATCTTTGGGATCTTTTACAGTTAAAAGAAGATCATCCCATAAGCCAGAGAATGAAATAAACTTTTTTGCATAATCCCTCTATGGTGATACTAAAAAGAATTCTTTAGTTTTGTTATCTTTTGTTTATCCAGATTTCATCCTCTTCTAAGTAATTAAAAAAACATATTTGCTGTTATTAATTGATTTCCTTTTATTTATAATTTGATTATCTTTAAAACAGTAAAAATTAGTTTTATTTAATTTATTAAAGGAGGTTCGAAATGGCAAGAGTTAATCACTTTGATATTTCCGGTGATAATCCAGAACAACTGATTCCTTTTTATCAAAAAGTTTTTCAATGGTCCTTTGAAAAATGGGAGGGATCTTTTGAATATTGGATGGTTAAAACAGGGCCGGATAATGTTCCAGGTATAAATGGTGGACTTTCCAAAAGAGAAAAAGATAATATCGTTGTAGATACCATTGAAGTGGAAAACATAGATCAAACCATTGAAGAAATAAAAGCAAATGGTGGCAATATTACTATGGAAAAAATGTCCATTCCAGGTGTTGGCTGGTTTGCTCAATTTGAAGATCCTGAAAAAAACTATTTTGGTATTATGCAGCCTGATAGTACAGCAAAATAAGTATTAATATGATGATTAACAGAAAAATTTAGAGATCAGGTAGTTCATCAAGGATGTTTTTGATGACAAAGATTTCTGTTGGTTCGGTTTTACCGCGAATCATAACATTCTGCTTATCCAGCTTAGATAAATCTAATTTACTCAGATTTCCAATTTTACTGGTAAAAATCAGCTGGCTCTCTAATTCCTTATTTAAGGCTTCTAGACGGCTGGCTGTATTTACTGTATCCCCAATAATGGTTAACGATTTTTTTTCCTTGTAACCTAATTCTCCAAGGATTACCTCTCCATAATTAATGCCAATTCCAATTTGTAAAGGTCTATCCAGCTCAGTTTTAATTTGCTCATTAATCTCTACCAGTTGCTTTGCCATTTGTTTTCCAGCTTTTAGAGCTTGTAAACATGCTTTTTTTGAATCACGTTCAAAACCAAAAAAGGCCAGAATCCCATCACCCAAAAATTTGTCAATCTTCCCTCCATTTGTTTCAATCGCTTCTCCCATATAATGAAAATATTTGTTTAAAATAAAAACCACATCATAGGGAAATTTGCCTTCAGACATTTTAGTAAAACCTCGCAAATCAGCAAACATCACGACCAGGCTTTTTTCTACCCCGATTGACAGATTAGTCTCATTACGGGCAACAGAAGCTTTAACATCTGGCGGCAAAAGCTGAATGACTGCAATCTCATCTTTTTTACACTCACACTGACAGGCTAATCGAATATCTGTTTCTGCAGAGATCTTTTTCAGGGCATTTGCTTCCCTCTCACCAATTGGTGAGAGATTTTCCATGCCTTTTTCTATCTTTACGCGGCAGGTAGTACAGCGTCCCCTTCCTCCACAAATCGAAGCATGCGGAATATCGGCAATACGACTGGTCTCTAAAATCGTTGTACCTGGAAAAACTTGTACATCCTTTAGTCCCGGGTAGACGACTTTAATATTTCTATTTTTATTCAGAATAGATATTCGTATCCCTCGAGCAGAAAGAACCAATAAATACAAAAGGGGAAAAGAAATATAAACTCCATAAGTTACCTGGTTTAGAATATTTAACTGTTCTTGTGTGGCTTTCTCAGCTGAATAATTATTATAAGAATATGCATATGGATTTTTATTCTTCAACTCAATTTGTGCTTTAAAATAACCTGTAACACCTGCTATTGGCATAAGTGTAAAAACAATAACAATCAACCAGCGAACTTTCGGATATATTTTTTTTGTTCTCAAAACACCGTGCATTCCAATTTGGGCGTGTATCCAAATGGCTAAAATCATTGCAACATACATCCAGGCTAATCTGGGGTAATTATCGGACAGAACTTGTGAGTAAGTCACATTAATACGAAAAAAAAGAAACTCTCCATAAGAAAATACAAGATAAGGGAGAAGGAAAAGAGGAATGCTGATCCCTAATACAATTTGAGCTTTTTCCCAGAGAGGCATTTTTAAAGTATTTCTTTTAAAAAGTTTCCATAATCCTAATGAAACATGAGTTAGAATTACAAATGGAAGAAGCCACAATAAGGGCCAGAAGGTTAGCACACTTTTTTGGTAACTATCCATGGCTTTATAGGAAAAGATACCAAGCGCAAAATAAACAAAATAACCAATAGCATAAACAGCCATAATTAAAGCTGCCCAGAGTCTTATTCTAGTTTGCCAGTCCGTCGCATTTCCTTTAATCATAAACTATCCTCAGAATTAAAATTAAGAAATAAAATAACCAAGGTCAACAAAAAGCCGTTAAAAAAAGAACAAGATTGATGATTATTTAGTTTTTTAAAATTTTATAATTTTCATACAAAATAATAGTAAGAAATTAACAATAATTATAAAATCAGTTTATCATTTTGTCAAATATTACTCAGATGATTAAAAAAATAGCTATACCTTTTGATTTCTGGTAGTTAAATAATTAAGATAATGGTAAATGGTACATAAATTTGAAAAAACTTTTTTTCTATTCTTAACTTTGTTAACTTTATATTAGAGGAGGATTTATATATGAAAGTTTTAAATACACCTTTAGAAGTATTAGAATTAATTAAAAACGACAAAGCCATTTGTATAGATGTGCGCAAAGAAGAAGAATATCTGACCGGTCATATACCTGGAGCTGTTAATATTCATGAATTTTTTACTTACTTAGCAAAATCTGATGAGGATGGGATAAATGAATTACGAATCCATTTTGAAAATATTTTTTCTGAGAAGGGGATGGATTTTTCTAAGCCAATCGTGGTTTATGAAGAGCGTTTAGATACTTTGTATGGAAGCTCTTGCCGGGGTTATTTTCTCCTAAGGCTATTCGGACATCAGTCTTGTGGTATCTTAAATGGGGGATTAAAAGCATGGATCAACCAGGGACTGAAACTGACACAGGTTATTCCGGATCTTGGAAAAACTCAAGTCCATCTTGAAATTGATTTTTCTGTTTTAGCAACTAAAAAAGATGTATTAAATGCTTTAGGAAATCCTGAAATAAAACTTTTGGATGATCGGGATAAAGATGAATGGGATGCTAAAAGCTCTTCACCATATGGTGTGGATTTTACTCCTCGTAAGGGAAAAATTCCAGGTGCAATCTGGATTGAATGGTATGATTTTATGGATACTAGTTTACCAAGCCCTGAATTTAAAACTAATGAAGAGATTATTAAATTGTGCGAAAGTAAAAATATCTATAAAAATGATCCAATTATTGTCTACTGTTTTAAAGGTTCAAGAGCTTCCAATACTTTTATTGCCTTACAAAAAGCAGGTTTTACAAATGTAAGAAATTATTTTTCTTCCTGGAATGAATGGTCCAGAGATTTTAATTTGCCAATTGACTAAAGTTAAATGGATCTAATTTGTTTTACTTTAATCTTCTTTAGTGTGACTAGTATTGTTGATATTTTATTTGTATTATTTTTCAATAATATCTGTAACCGTTAAAAGATTATTATTCAAAGTTCCTTCTACTTGGATGAAGATCCCTTTATCTTTGTTTGATGCTTCAATTAATGCTAAAGCTAAATTACTTCCTTCAGAGTCAAATCTTGTCAGTTGATAAAATCCTTCATCATTTTTTGTCATTATTCCAAATCCGGATTCTTTGCAGAATAACAGGCATTTTTTAGTATGATCCTGAGGAGAATGGGTAATTTCACTGCCATCCATCCCTTTTCCAATCGATCCACAGGCAATATCCATAACATACCCTTCAAGCTTGACAGTTTCTTGTGCTACATGAGTCATTACGGATTCTTCCTCATTAACATTTTTTTGTTTTACATTTTCTTTTTTGCAACTAACAGAAACTAACATAATTAAAATCATCAGACAAATGGTTATCCTCATATTCATAGCTTCATCCTTTCATTAAATAAGACACTTAATATAATAATTATTTCTATTTAAACCTGTTTAAAGGTGTTTTAAAAATTCTTCGGCAAAATAATCCCACTGATCAGTTTTAATATTTACTGAATTTTTTTCCCCCTCCTGAAAACAGTCAAGATACAGGTAGCCTGTTCCACTGCTGAATTCAGAGCAACATTGATCATTAGTATTCTTAATTTGAAAACCATTAATAAAAAAGAATTGATTGGCAAATTTAATGACTAGTTCGCAATCTTTCTTTGTTTCTTTTTGTATATTGAGCATAATTTACTCCTTAGATTACAATATAAATATAATAAGGATATATGATAAAGACTAATAAAATATTTGGTTCACTTAAATTTGGCTTTTCTTTTTATAAACTGCTGTGGGTTTAAAGTCATCAGTCAAAATAAATTCCTTGGTGTATCTGTCTTCCTTGTGATAACGAATCGCATTGAATTAAAAATTGAAATGTGATAGTATTTTATAAAATTATATTTTAAGGTAAATTGAATGAAATGTTTTGAATCAAAATACAATGATATTTATAAAACAGAACTACACTGTCATTTAGAGGGAGCTATAAGAACTGCCACTATTATTGATGTTGCCAAACAATATAAGATCAACCTGCCTTCATATGAAGAAGCAATACTTAATCAGTCTGTGAAAGTTTATGATCAGTTAAAAGATTTACAATCTGTATTAAATGCCTTTGGAATTGCTCAAAACACATTTGTATCAGAAAAAGTAGCTGGGCGAATTGCTTATGAAGTATTTGAGGATGCCGGTAAGCAAAACATTAAACTTTTTGAGGTCAGATTTTCACCGGATTGGGCATTTTGCAAACACCAGTTAGATTGGGATAAAGCTTTTGAAAGTATTTTAATGGCAAAATCTAAAGCTGAGCAGGATTTTGATATGGCTATCGGAATTATAGTTATTGCATCCAGGGGCATGGGCTTACCATCTTGTGAAAAAACTTTTAACTGGGCAAAGAACTGGAAAAAAAATATTCTGGCCATTGATTTGGCTGATAGTGAAGCTCAATTCCCAATTCATCACTTTAAGAATCAGGTAATGAAAGCAAAAGAAGCTGGATTCAAAGTAACCATTCATTCTGGAGAAGATACACCTGCACAAGCTGTGATTGATACTGTGAATGAAGTCTGCCCAGATAGAATTGGACATGGAATTCATATTATTGAAGATATAAAAGCAGTTCAATTAATAAAAGAAAAGGAGATTCCTTTAGAAATCAATCCCTGGAGCAATTATCTAACCAATTCTGTAAAAACCATTGAAGAACATCCATTAAAAAAGCTTTTTGATCTAGGAATAAAAACAACAATTAGTTCTGATGATCCAGAGATTTTAGAAACAAATCTTAACAATGAGTACAAAATTGCCCATGAAATACTAGGAATGTCATTTGATGATATCCAAAAATGTAATCTGTATGCCATTGAAGCTTCATTTATTTCAGAGGATACAAAAAAGCATATCAAGAATAAATATTTTTGTTAAAGAGAAAGGGTATTTATGGAATATACAATTGAAAAATTAGTCTCCCAACAGGAAATTCAAGAAAAAGTAAAAGAAATTGGTGCATTGATCAAAAAGAATTATCAAGGTGAAGATGAATTATTACTGGTAGGTTTGCTGAAAGGTTCAGCAATTTTTTTATCTGATTTAGCTAGAGAAATTGATCTGGATATTGATGTAAAATTTGATTTTATGGTGGTCTCTAGTTATGGAAATTCTACAGAGTCTTCCAGAGAAGTAAAGATAAAAAAGGATATTGAAGAAGATATCTGTGGTAAGAATGTAATTATTGTAGAAGATATTATTGATACTGGATATACTCTGGAAAAGGTTCGTGAAATTTTGTTGATTCGAGAACCTAAATCTTTAGCTATTTGTACATTGTTGGACAAGCCTGAACGGAGAGAAGTCAAAGTCCCGGTAGATTATGTTGGTTTCACAATTCCGGATTATTTTGTTATTGGCTATGGAATTGATTATGCTCAAAAACATCGTAATTTACCATATATTGGAAAAGTAGTGGTTAACTCTTAACTGTCACATTGTTTTAGCAATGTTAGAGTTTAGGGTTACTGTATCTAACACTTTCAGGATGGACTCCTCAAAATATGAATATAAATATATTATGTTTTCATCTATTGTAAAAGATTTTTTTAAACTATTAAAAATTATTAGTTTATGAGAAAATCTTTGTTTTTTTTATTTTCTTATATTATGATATAAAAAAGTTTTATAGTTAAGGATAATAATATGGAATATCATTTAGTTGCTGTAAAAATTGAGAAAAGGGAAAATGATGCGACTGAGGTTCAAAAGTTACTAACGAATTTTGGTTGTAATATTAAAGTACGGTTAGGATTGCATGATGTACCTGCAAATGTTTGTTCCCCTTCTGGTTTGATTATATTGGAAGTAGTGGCAGAGGATAAGGAAATCAATCAATTTGTTGATGAGTTAAATAATATTGAATCGGTTACTGCAAAGTATTTGAAAATTTAAGGAATTCAGTTTGGTTTTTTTAGTCCGTTCTTTTATTAATAATAAAAGAACGGATTTTTTTTAAGAAATGGTTTATTGCTTTTCTAATCGAACTGTATGAATTCCGATATACCAAATCATGGTTGTTCCGTTGTTTCTGGTGTAAGCATTCACTTCTAAATCATCTCCATCTGATTTTTCTTCATATGTTAATGTTAATTGCTTTTCAGAAAGTGTGTAAGTACCATGTTTAATATCATCATATTCAGTAATCGGATATATCAAATCTGATTCTTTTGAAGAGCGATAAAAATTTTTTGAGTCATCCTCAAATAAATAATAATATCCATCTTCTGTGACTTTTAACACACCTCTATGTGTTACTTGCCATAATCCATCGATGTTTTCAACCGTGGTGACAGAGCAAGAAGTCAATAAAAATAGTATAATTATTATCAAAATGCTTATTTTTTTCATATATAATCCTTTAGCTATCTTTATGTTTGTACTTCCCAGTCTCTATTGTGATCACTTTAAAACTTAAAATACTAATTCGTTGTTCATAAAGTCAGTAAAAAATTATATAAATTTTCCAAAAAAAAATTAAGACTTGCTTTCTGTTTTATTCCTGGTTTTTTTACTTCTAAATGATAGAGAAACTGATAATATGAAATAAAAGTATCACTGTGCTAAATCAAATTCATTTTTATTTATTAATCTTTTTTTTCTAATTTGATAGACGTCAGAGTAAAATACCAGGTCATTTTGGTACCGCCACTGTTGATATAAGCATTCACTTCAAAGTCACTCCCGCTTGAGCCTGTGTCAAACTCTACCGATAAATTTTTTCCAGAGATCGAATATGTTCCATAATGTACATCAGAGTCATTTGTATCAACTGTAGTAGGTGTTAAATCAGATTCATTTGTTGAACGATAAAAATTCTCATCATCATCAAACCGATAATAATATTCATTTTCTGTAACCCTGATCATGCCTATATGAGTTACATGCCATAATCCTTCAATACTTGAATCAGTAACTATGGAACAGGTTGTTAATAAAAAAAGCATAATAATGATTAGAACACTTAGTTTTTTCATATGTACTCCTTAAGTACAAACTTCGCTTGCCTTTTTGATTATAGATAAAAAGGCTAAAAAAATCAATTTGTGTTTGTCAGTTTAATTATAGCATGTTTTTTTTCACTACATTTAAATACTTTGCTATCCATATTAACATTTTTTTGAATTTAAAAATATTGTATAAATAATTATGAGGTTTTTGTTGAATCATAATTATCCTTTGCAACAATTCCATCAAATGTCGTTTTTTTACAATACCATTTACCTCTAATCAACTATATTTTTATCAGACTGAATATTTAGGGTGATTCTTAAATTAAACACTGTAGAGCTGCTTTCAAAGATCAAGATAGCATTTTCAGAGATGATTTATTATAAAAATGGATATTTTTACTATATGCTCGATTAAACTCACATTTGCTGTTTTGCTTTGAACAAGCAAAAGTAATCTTTATGCAGATAAACAACCTTTTAGTTTAGAAAATATTAAAACCATGAAGTTTTTATTGATAATTTTCTCAGTTATGATAATATAATAATGAATACGTATACATTACTTATGTATTTATTCAATAATAATGAATTCTATAAAAAATGGGTGGCATATTTTCAGGAGTTCTATCATCTAGTAGTGTGCTGATTTTTCTCTATATTATATTGATTATCCTATCTGTTTTAAGTAAAAGGTGGAATGGAAAGTCCTAGGATATGAATGGAGTAGAAAGTATACGTATTCATTTTTCCTGTTATCTGTCAATTTATAGCATATAAACTGCTGTGTTGCACAAATTTGTTATAGAACGAAAATATGTTATCCTTTACTCTGCAATACTTTCTTCAATTTATATTTATAAAGTAGATTTTTTTGCTACTTTCTTGTCTTTTTTTTACAAAAACTTTGAATCATGAATTACACTATATAGTGAGTAATCGTCTGAATTGGAAAAAAGTATCAATTTTTTTTACTGCTTCCTTTTTATTTGATTCTCTGAAAGAGCCAGTTGCCTGTGAGCTAGGTTATTTTGATAGTACGGTTTGTAAGATGATGATCCAAAACAGCCTCCAGAAAACACAAACCCTTAATCATTTCCAAAAAATAATCTTAATTCTTATTTTTTTGGTATTATCAGTAAATGGATATTCAACTGTAGAAATAAATAGTTATCTAGGTGTTAATATTTTTGAAAATGCAGGACTTCAACTGGATAGAACTCTAATTGCACCTGAATTATCACTTGATTTAAAAATTCAATTGTCTCGACAAAATTTCTTTTTAAATCAAAAAATTGGTTTCACATTTTATTGTTGGAATCATTATATAAAAAATTATCATTATTATTCAACAGAAAAGACCTTGTCTTTTCATTTGCCTCTTCGCTATTATGTTTATATCGAGATACCTAAAAACAAAAAGGCAGCTTTTTTAGGAGGAGGAGGTACTGGTTTATTTTTGCATTATGATCGAGACTCACTGGGCAAGTCTTTCTGGTATTCCTATTTCTATTTAAATCCAATAGTTTTTTTATCAATAGGTGTTTTGCTGAAATTTAACAGAAAATTTCAGATAAGCCTTTTTAACTCTTCCGGCAGTTTACCAGGCCTGCTTTATTATTTTAGTAATCAGGAGTACATAACCAGTTACACTGATATTTTTGTTCATAATCAACTGTCTCTTGAATTTCACCTGGCATTTAAAAAATACTTTAAAGTTGTATACGGATGGTTTAATCAGTTTAATTTCTTTTATGTATTAAATTATACACAATTAAGATTTCACTTTAATAATAATTTTTATCTTGGTGTAATTTATGAATTTTAAAAAACGGCTTACTTTATCACCTTTTCTGTTGATCTTATGTGGTTGTGCCTTCTTATTTTATCATACTGATGAATTAGCAGTTTATGAATCAGATCATTTTGTTATATATTACACCAATGATAGTAAAATAAGCAGTCATATAAAAAGCACTTCTCAATCCTTAGAACAAGATTTGGATTGGCTTTGCGATCTGTTACAAATTAATAATAACTTAACTATTGATATTTATATTTATTTAACTGAAGAAGATGTGCCCTATGAACAAACTCTCCAGTCAACCTTTTCATCTGGAGTTAGTGACGGATTAAAGATTATTGTTTGTTATGAAAGTCTTAAATATTCTATCTCACTATTAAAAGAAGTTATTATTCATGAATATATGCATGTTATTCAATATACCAAATTTGTGTTATTAAATATCGGAATAGGTGAAGGTTTTGCAACCTTTTATCAATATATTTATCATGATAAAAAAGATGATGGTAATTATTCCTATAGTGGTATCTTTCAATTCTTCATTAATCAAGTTCAATTAAATCAATTGTCAGCTCAGTATCATCCAGAATACCTGTTCTCTTTAGATTATCTTGGATTTATGAATGTTAATTTAAGTACATTGGATTCCGATAGGCATAATCATTACTTTTTGTCGGCTAGTTTTGTGTGTTATTTAGTTGATCAATATGGTGTGGGTTTATTAAAAGAATGGTTTAATCAAACAAATAAAAATAATTTTATCCAGCATTTTAATCAAGCTTATCCTCAGAGTTTTTACGAAGTTCAGTCTTTATGGATTGAAAAAGTGAATTCATTATTATAATTTAACTTTTTTAGAGGAGAAAAAACCAGCATATAGCAAAGTTTCAGTGGTTTTTCAAAAAAGTTAAAATTTATATATTTTAAATGAAGTTTTTTATAAAGTAATAATTTTCTCTAAATTTCATTGGATTAATGAGAGAAGAACAATGTATTTAGCAAAAACCTTAAATAATCAGGAAAAA
>JAKSBL010000160.1 GCA_022361115.1 Spirochaetota bacterium
CATGCTGCAGCCGGCAATAAAGTCTATCCTTTTCACCTGGGAGATATCAATCTTGCAACTCCGCATAATATTATTGAGGCAACGATTAAGGCGATTGAGGGAGGAAAAACCGGTTATAATCCAAACTATGGAATCCGGGAGTTGAGAGAAGTTTTAGCTGAGGATATTAATCGTTCTCACGGAACCGATTATACTTATGAAAATGTGGTTATTCAGCCGGGAGGTAAGCCAACGATTGGTAAATATATTATGGCTTTAATGAATTTTGGCGATGGAGTTCTCTATCCCAATCCTGGTTATCCGATTTATGAATCCATGATTGAGTTTCATAATGGCTTTGCCTTGCCTTATGGTTATGAAGAAGGGGAAAAAAATTTTGTTCTGGACCTGGAAGGGTTGGAAAGGTCAATCACACCGAAAACCAGGTTGCTGATCTATAATAATCAGCAAAACCCAACAGCTGCCGAATCTTCAGAAGAAGAACTGGAACAAATTGCTGAAATTGTACGAAAATATGATTTATATGTACTGACGGATGAAGCTTATTTTGATATGCGCTATGAGGGAAAATCAAAGTCACTGGTACAGTTACCAGGAATGAAAGAAAGGTGTGTCATACTCTATACATTCTCTAAGAAATTTGCCATGACAGGTTGGCGATTAGGTGCAACTATTGGACCAACAGAAATCATGCAGAGTATTGCTAAATTGAATGTTAATGATGAATCCTGCCCCAATCACTTTGTCCAGTATGGTGCAATTGAAGGGTTAACAGGGGATCAAACAGGTGTAGAAAATATTTTAAAAACTTTGAAAGAGCGTCGGGATAAAGCAGTAGAAATTCTAAATTCTATTGAAGGAGTCCATTGCTTTAAACCAGAGTCCACTTTTTACCTCTTTCCAAGAGTTACAGAAGCAATGAAGAATAAAAACTTGTTAGATTATAATAAATTCAGGGTGGAGTGCCTGAAAAATACAGGTGTATCCTTTTGTACCAGAATGCACTTTGGACGTCGATTACCAAAAGAAAAGAATTATTATGTGCGATTTGCCTATTCAGGAATTGATGTTGATCAGATTGAAGAAGGACTAACGGGTCTGAAAAAATATTTAGAAAGTTAATTTTTTTGTTTTGAAGAAGGAGTTATAATTATGGGAATATTCAATTCAAAGTCCGGACAGGATAATCAATTAAATAAGGAACAACTGATCGCTGCGGCTAAAAACATGCGGGCCCTAAATCTTATTAGTATTCATGCAGCTCGATCCGGACATCCCGGGGGAACCCTCTCTATTATGGATATCGCTGCTGCATTGTTTCTAAATGAAGCAAAGCTGGATCCTGAAGTTCCAGATTGGTCTGGAAGGGACAGGATTTTCTTTTCAGCTGGGCATAAAGCACCGGCGATTTATGTATCCCTTTGCGAAGCTGGTTTTTTTCCTCCTGAAAAAGTGGCTACATTGAGAAAACTGAACAGCCCTTTTCAAGGGCATCCTCATGCACCTAAACTTTCAGGAATTGAAGTATCATCCGGGTCATTAGGTCAGGGATTAAGTATTGCGGTTGGGACAGCTATCCATGCTCAAAAAAGCAATGCTGATTACCGAACCTACTGTATTATGGGGGATGGAGAACAGCAGGAAGGTTCCATCTGGGAAGCAGTAATGACAGCTGCCCATTATAAACTGGACAATCTCTGTGCCATTGTTGATAAAAACTGTTTACAGATTGATGGTTTTGTTGAAGATGTTATGGATATCGATCCGATCAGCGAAAAATATCGAGCCTTTGGCTGGAATGTGATTGAAATAGATGGCCATAATATGGATGATATTTTAGCTGGTTTTGAAAAAGCACGGACAACGAAAGGGAAACCAACTGTCTTGATTGCCTGTACAGTAAAAGGGAAAGGTGTTTCCTTTATGGAAAATATCGCCGGCTGGCATGGAGTTGCCACTAAAGATGAAGAGCAGTTAAAACAGGCTCTTAATGAGATTGACAGCAGTAAATATGATTGGGATAAAACCCAGCAGTTATTAAAGGGTGCCCGGGAATACCATGAAAAACAGTTAGCTGAACTCAAGAAAGAATTACCAAGTTTTTCTAAGAATTATTGGTGGAATGAAACGGATAAGATGAAAGTGAAAATGGAGCCAACCCGCTTTGGTTTTGGCCGTTGCTTAGAAAAAAATGGGGATGATCCCCGTTTGATGACGATCAAATCAGATATTTCCGGCTCTATAAAAATTCTGGATTTTGAGAAAGAGTATCCAGAGCGGAAAGATAGAGCTATTAGTGTGGGGATTGCTGAGCAAAATATGATGACAGTAGCAGCAGGGTTAGCGTTAGAAGGAAAAATTCCAATTACTGGAACCTATGGGGTATTTTCATCCGGACGGCCCTGGGATCAAATCAGAACAACCATTTGTTATGATAGTTTAAATGTAAAGATTGCTGGTGCTCATGGAGGGGTATCAGTAGGGGCTGATGGTGCAACTCACCAGGCTTTAGAAGAAATATCGATAATGAATATTTTACCTAATATGCAGCTGGTGGTTCCGTCTGATTCTGTTGAAACAGAGAGGCTTTGTAAAACATCTTTTCTGGATATTAATGGGCCGGTTTATGTCCGTTTTGCCAGAGAAGCGACTCCTGCGATAACTGACGAGACAACACCTTTACAATATGGGAAAGCTAATGTGATTCGGTTTAGAGGGGTTAAAGAAAATTTTGCCCAGGCTTTTGAGACAGTTTTAGCCAAAGATCATAAAAAC
Source organism: Spirochaetota bacterium (assembly GCA_022361115.1). Lineage (GTDB taxonomy): Bacteria > Spirochaetota > GWE2-31-10 > GWE2-31-10 > GWE2-31-10 > JAKSBL01. Next base: position 2,776 of record JAKSBL010000160.1, read on the forward strand.
GAAGCTGAGGACTTGACTCTGATTGCCTGTGGTCCTATAGTAACCGAAGCAATGCGAGCTGCCTGGATTTTAAAAGAAGAGTATAGTCTGGAAACCAGAGTACTCAATATCCATACTGTTAAACCTCTTGATCAAGAAGCTATTATTGCTGCTGCCAACGATACCGGAGCTGTGATAACCTGTGAAGAACACCAAATGGGAGGTTTTGGTGGAATTGTATCCAATGTTATTAATCAAAAGCGTTCCTACCAACAGCCTTTCGTTTTTGACATGATTGGTGTGGAAGACCGCTTTGGTGAATCCGGCGGCCCCTGGGAGTTGATGATCCGTTTTAAACTGACAGCAGAACACATTGCTGAAAAAGCGAAAGCCCTCATGGGCCGAAAAAAATAGAGTTGGTAGTATTAACCATTTTTAATCCGCAATTAAGAAAGTATAAATTTTTTTTGACTCGGATTTACAGGATTTTTTGGATTTACAAAGGTGAGAAATAAAGAATAAATAATTATTTATCTGCACAAATCCCCTGAATCTCTGTTTATCCGTGTCAAAATTTGCAGTTAGCTGTACAAAAACTGAATCGCGAAGGGTAAAAAGAAAGGGTTTATTTGCTTGAATAAACCTTTTCTTTCTATTACTTCGTGAGTGTGATATTCTGCAATGATTATTTGACCCAGGTGTTGAGAATAGATTTTGCACTTGACATTGCTAATTGTTTGTAATAGAAAGTAAAGAGTTGATATTTTTTTTAAGGAGTAAGAATGAATCAGGTTTCCAGGGAAATATATCGCAGGAAAAATTTAAATCAGATATTATATACTGGTATTGGTTTAATTGTCCTTGGGATTTTTTTTATTGTTGCTTCAATAATAAGAGAAAAAGATTTAATCCCGATTGGAATTTTCTGTATTGCTGTCAGTTTGTATGTGTTTTTAAATTTTTTTACTTTTAAAATGAAACCCTTTTTTGTTCTTCATGAAGATAAGGTTGTTGTTTTTCCTACTTCCATTTCTACAGGAAAAACAATTGTAAAAAGCAGTATTAAAAACTATCAGCAAATATCAGATTTTCATGCTTTTTTGTTTTATGATAGTAAATCCAGGTTAAAACTGAATTTAAATAATTTGTTAGATGAAGATAAAGAGGCTCTATTAGAGTATTTTAGTAATATAAACCACAAAGCACAAGAAGAAGGAGAGGAAAGTTAAGAGAGAATAGGGAAACATACAATACTGCTAGTTTCATGATTTTCCCAACTCTTTCAATCAGCCTTTTTTTCGTGACCTTTGTGGGGATTCCAAAATAATTCGTTTTTGATTATATCCGAAAGGAAAAACCATGAAATTGCTTTTTGTAATGGCTGGAAGCCTTTTATTAACTATTTTCTTAGTGCTTACCCTGATCAAGGTATTAAGAAAAGAAGTCAAAGTAAGAAAGGGAGGAGAAATTTTTCTCATCCTGTTGATTGGTTTTTGTTTATTTGCTTTTGGCCTGACATTTTATCAATATTTTTTACAAGGCTAATAACTAAAGTTAGTTTTTGCTGATATAATATTAACAAATGATCCATATCTTAAACATTTTGTTAACTTTTTGTAAAAAAGTACTTGACAAATGCTAAATGGGTGTTGTACTATTATTTTAGTTTTAAATTGTTCTTGATTTCTCACTGCCTTTTTCAAGTAAACTCCAAAGACAGTATTGGTTTCAGTATCTGTTACAATTTCTATTTTACCTAAACGGAAGTAAAGATTTTTTCGGGAAGTAAATTAATAGAGATTGAGAAATGCGGATATCAGTACTGTATTTCCAATCTTTTATTAAGTAAACTTTTTTGAAGACTCATTTTCGTTAACATGATTTAAACGATTAGTTTAAGAAACAGATCAAACACCTATCATTAATTCTATATTTTAAAAAATTTAGTTTTTAAATCAGGGAGATAAGTGTTCTCTTTTGATAATAGGTGAGCTGAGTTTTTTTACAGAGCTAAAAATTGTTAATGATAATAAATCTGTTGTTTGTAAAACTGCAGATTTATATATAAAGATGAGAGGCTCTTGCAAATTTTTTCCATTGATTTACTGGTGCCTGATTTAATTCAAAATCAAGGATAAATGGGACTACCGGTTTTTAGTAGAATCCAGCATGTTATTATTAAACAGCTAAAAGAGGGAAAGCTTTTATTGCTGGCATTTTTGCAAAAGTCTCTTTGTAAAATCATAAAGTTTTTATAAGGAGGAGAAAGTATGGATAAGTTTTTTGAATTATCCAAAAGAGGATCAAACCTAAAAACAGAGTTTTTAGCTGGATTTACCACTTTTATGACTATGGCTTATATCTTAGCTGTAAATCCTGGTATGTTATCCTCAACAGGAATGGACTTTGGAGGAGTCTTTACTGCAACTGCATTAGCAGCAGTGATTGGTACAGTTGCAATGGCATTATTAGGCCGTCTGCCTTTTGCTCTGGCACCTGGTATGGGTTTGAATGCGATTTTTGCTTTTGTAGTTTGTGGAGCAATGGGTTACAATTGGCGTTTTGCTTTAACAGCAGTATTTGTAGAAGGTATTATCTTCATCATCCTGACAGCATTTAATGTTCGGGAAGCTATTGTTGATAGTATTCCTAATAATTTAAAAAAAGCTATTGCTGTTGGTATTGGTTTGTTTATTGCTGCAATTGGTCTGGGTGAATCTGGATTGATTCGTGGTCAAGTTGCACAAAACATTGTGGAAGTAAAAACCAAAACTATTGAAGTTCCAAAGACGGTTTATGATGAGCAGCAGGGACAATTGGTTGAAAAAATGGTTCCATTAACCATTCCAGAAAAAACTTTCAACAAATATCCTGACTTTGGATTGCCTTACAAATTAGATTTATCCAATCCAGAAGTGGATGGGGTAATGGTTGAATTTGATGAAAAAGGCATGTTGAGTCTGCCTACCCAGAAATTGGGACGAATTAATTCACCATATGTAATGGTTTTTTTGATTGGATTGCTCATTGGTGCCATTTTATTAACTTTAAAAGTAAAAGGTGCCTTATTGATTGCAATTTTTGCATCTGTATTGATAGGTATACCATTTGGGGTAACCACAATACCCCAGGGATTTATTCCGGTTTCACTACCAAGGTCTTTAGCACCGGTTTTTATGAAACTTCAGTTTGATAAAATTTTGACTATTGATTTTGTGGTGGTTGTATTCACCTTCTTGTTTGTGGATATGTTTGATACTATTGGAACGCTGATTGGTGTAACCACTAAAGCTAATATTTTAGATGAAAATGGTAAGGTTCCTAACATTAAAGGGGCGCTTTTTGCCGATGCTATTGGAACCACTGCTGGTGCTATGTTAGGTACAAGTACTGTAACCACTTATATTGAAAGTGCAGCTGGTGTTGAAGAAGGGGGTAAAACAGGTATCACAGCGTTAGTAACTGCTGGATTCTTTATTATTGCTCTATTCTTTGCTCCATTGTTTGGTTTGGTTAGTACTGTTTGTACAGCACCTGCTTTAGTATTAGTTGGGGTATTTATGATGTCTCCAATTAAAGATCTAGATTTTTCTGACATGTCAGAATTAGTTCCAGCATTCCTCTGTATGTTTATCATGCCAATGGCATGGCACGTATCAGACGGTATTGCCTTTGGTGTATTATCTTATGTAATCATCAAACTTGGATCTGGTAAAGTAAAAGATCTGCACCCTGTTACTTTAATCATTGCAGCCTTCTTCGTTGTTTACTTTGTTGCAAAAGTTTTCATGTAAGATTCATGAAAGTACTTTTTGGATTTTTGATTTTTTTCCAAAATCCTTTCATTTTAATAAATAACTATTATAATTGAATTTAGGGTTCCAGCCCCTGGAACCCTGGTTTTCCAAAAATTACTCATACTACTTAATCAGGAGCTACATTATGAGCGATATCATGCGACCTATCCCTTTTGAAGAATTATTAAACCGGATTTTTTCTGAGTATAAGAATAGCCAATCGATTTTTGGAATTTCTGAACAAGTTTTTTTCCGTAAAGCAAATAATAAAACCGCTAAAATCAGCGGTGAATCCTGTGAGACTGTTTTAGGGCCGGCAGCCGGACCTCACACCCAATTAGCCCAAAACATTGTTGCTTCCTACTTATGTGGAGGAAGATTTATTGAATTAAAAACCATCCAGATAATGGATACCTTAGAAATTGAAAAGCCCTGTATTGATGCTGAAGATGAATGTTATAACACTGAATGGTCAAGTGAGTATACTGTTGAAAAAGCAGCAGATGAATACATTAAAGCCTGGATAATTTTACATTTACTGGAAGAACTATTTGATCTTAAAAAACAAGATAAACGTTCTTTTATCTTCAATATGAGTGTAGGGTATGATTTAAAAGGAATTCAAAGCCCTAAGGTAGATAATTTCATTAATACCATGCGTGATGCCAGTATCAATTCTCAATATCAGAAATACCTGGATCAAATAAATGCTTTTATAAAGGAAGAAAC
>JAKSBL010000359.1 GCA_022361115.1 Spirochaetota bacterium
TTTAAGGTAGTTGAAACAGATCGACGTCCTGGTGATCCTCCGACACTAATTGCAAAAAGTGATAAAGCTCAAAAGATTTTGAATTGGAAATTAGAGTATTCACTGGAAGATATTATAAAAACTGCTTGGAAATGGCATCAAAGTATGGTAAATAAGACACTGAAATAATTTAAATAAGGATAATTATGGCCAAATATCGAATTGCTTATTCTTTGTGTGGTGAAGGATATGGTCATTACGGAAGAAGTGCAGGAGTTATTCGGGAATTAGCAAAACGATTACCGGAAAGTCAAATAGACCTTTATTGTTATGCGAATGCTTATGAAATAGTTACTAAAGAAAAAAGTTTACCAAAAAATGTAGCTGTATATAAAATACCTGGGTTTAAATTCAGACACAATAAAAAAAGTAAAATAGATTTATTTAAGACATTTGTACTAGAACGTGAAAATCACTTGGTAGCCTTTTTTATTATCAAAATATTTGTTTTGCAGTATTTTGTATTACCAATTATTAACCTCTTTAAAAAGAAAAATACTATTGCCTACCGATCAACAAAAGTTTTTTTTCATAATTTTGATGTGGCAGTTGTTGATTTTGAGGCATTACTCCCTCGTGTAGCTAAATTAAGAAACAAAAAGTTTATTACATTGGATAATCTGCATATTATGCTTTTTGGTAAATTTGATTTAAGAAAATATACTGCCAAAGAAATGTTTAAATTTTTAGGGAATAAGTTTTTCTTAACATTAGGCTGGCCAGTTTCAAAACCCTTTTTATTAACCACTATTTATAATTACCCAATACGACCAAAATATATAAATAAGGTAAAGCAAATTCGTCCTTTAGTTCGACCACAGGTATTGCAGTATAAAAATAAAGTACGTTCTGATAATTATATTCTCTTATATTTAAGGAGAATGGTAAAAAATCAAATATTACCAATTATTACTCAAATTACTAACTATAATTTTGTCGTTTTTGTAGAAAACTTAACTGAAGAAGAGAGAAAACTATATCAAAATGATTGGATTGAGTTTCACGATATCAATCCAGCCAAGTTTCTTGAATATTTGGTTAATTGTAAAGCTGTTATTTCAACGGGTGGATATACTTTGATTACAGAATCTCTGATTTTAAAAAAACCTTATTTTGCGATTCCTTTAGGTGGACTTTTTGGATTGGAACAAAAACTAAATCTTAATATCCTCATTCATCTTAATTGTGGAAGCGGGTGCCGCCCAGATCAATTAACCAAAGAAAAAGTATTAGAGTTTTTAAAAAAGATCCCATTTTATCAAGAACATGTCGATCAATATGCATTAAATGATAGTATTACAGAAGTTGCCGATTATATTATAGAAAAATTAAAATAGCAGTAAGAGTAGGAAATTAATCTGATTCAATGACAGAGTTTTGCTGGATCAAATCACGAATAGGTGCATTGTCCTGAAAAGAATATTGGTAATTCGTTCCAATTGGAAAAACATCTCCTCTTTGTCCTAGTTTGCCAATAATATAACCATATGGTAAAGTAGGAACATCCCTTTGAAAGGTGTGATCAAATTCATTGGTATTTGTCCCTTCGGGTGAGTAGAAAATAGCATAATCATTTGGTAAAACCCTATGTCCAAAAGAGCCAATAAATACTTTAGCCAGGTAAACTTTTTCAAAA
>JAKSBL010000500.1 GCA_022361115.1 Spirochaetota bacterium
TAAAACCCAATTTAAAAAAATCCATTAAAAAGATTATCCGAATCAACTTTATCATTATAGAACCACTGGTAGTACTTTGGACTACCTGGGGCCTTTCAATCAAGAAGGAACTTCTTTTTCTACCAGCATCAGGATTTTTTTTGGTTTTTGCCGGTCTATTTTTAGGTTTTTTATTTTCATTTCTTCTAAAAAGAATGAACCGGATTCGGAAGGCTACTTTTATTATTATCTCCTCTTCAGCAAATCACGGATTTACAATGGGAGGTTTTTTATGCTATCTCCTTCTGGGAGAAAAAGGATTAGGATTAGCCTTCGTCTTCCTCCTTTATTTCACATTTTATGCATTTGCCATGATTATGCCTTATGCGAATTTGATTAGTAATAACCATAAACTCAGTTTAAAAACTTTTTTATCTGCTTTGTTTCAGTTCCAGAACCTTCCCCTTTTTGCTGCTATCACAGGATCAATGCTTTCATTATTAAATTTACCAAGACCAGATATTTATTTTCCTTTGGAGCCATTAGTTTTTATTACTATTTTCATATATTTCTTCTCTACAGGACTGACTTTTATTTTTAGTAATATTTTAAAAACCATACCAGAAAATTTAATCACTGGCTTGCTAAAGTTTTTTCTCTTACCAATAATAACCTACTGTCTCCTTTACTTTATCCCAATATCGCCTTTTATAAAAAAGATAATCTTTATCCATTCGACTGTTCCAACTGGTGTTTACTCTGTTCTTATTGCATCTCTTTTTGATCTGGATTTACCCCTGGCATCAAGTGTATTTATTGTGAATACTCTTGCCTATTTAATTTTTATTTTACCCATTTTGTTCATCCTGTTTCCAATTATCCCTTTTTAGAGAAATTTATTTTCTACTTGCATTGATTGACTTATTATCAGGATTTCATTAGTATTAAAATAACAACAAGTAAAAATACAAATATTTAAATTCAGGAAAAAAAATGAAAAAATATATTGTTTTAACTGTGATCATCCTTTTTTTCTTTAGCTGTAAAACTACTGCCGAAAGGGCAAGAGAAACAGAGGTAAACAAAATTAAAAAGATTTTAGATTTCACCTTTCAGTCATTGATCAACTTTAAATCAAATGTTGAAAAAAGCAATTCAGATGATGAACTGGCCGAGGCTATCTCTGAGTTAAATAGAGATTTCAAACAGATGATAAAAGAGAGCGGCCCTTTGTTTATTAAATACGGTGATTTTGAAGAATCTGAATTACCAGAGCTAAAAGAATATATGGAAGAACTGGAAACAAAATCAGCGACAATATTTACAGATCAGGATTTCACCGCTTTATTCCAAGAAAAATTAGCCAAAGTTCAGGATCAGTTAAGTGTATTCAATAGTATTACTGAATTAAATAAAACCATCAACCTGGTAGAAAAATTTTCAAATATGGAAATCACTTTATATCAAAACGACGACTTGGATATACAAATTTATTTTCCTCAAGGCTGGCAAATTTATCAACCAGAAGATGAAATGCCTGTCAAGATTAGATCAGCATATGACCAACTCCAGTCAGGGGGATTATCAGTTTTATTTTTTGCTTACAACCAGGAAGAAACCATTATTTCCAGTCTTACTTACGAAAAATTGAACTATAATAACCAACAATATTTTGAAGCTATTAAAACAGCCAATTCGGCTGTTCTTACTGAAAATGATTCCTATCAAGAAATAGAAATGAATAACAAATCAGCAATATTATGGCAATACCAAACAACAGTTAATCCCTTTACATTTCAGGATTTAATTTTCAAAATTGATCAATACAATCTGCACCTCAGTATCTGGACAAACAAAGATCAATTTGAAAATTATGCTGAAATGATAAATGATACTATTCATTATACAACCTGGTAATCTGTTAAATTAAATGGCAAGAAAAGAAAATATTGAATCAGTAAATGAAGCAGATACATATTTACAAAAATTTTAAAACAAAGGAGTAGCAATTTAAAGATTAATTAAATATATCAAAAATTTTTTCCACAATCTGTAAAAGAACAATAAAGTAAAAATACTATTGAAGTGATATATTGCAAGTTTTTTATATATCTTAATTAACAGAATGAATATTACCTTTCTTGATTTCAGGAGTGTAATATGGTTAAACAAACACTTTATTATCTTACATTATTTGTCATGGTTATTTCAAATTGTGCTGCCCAGACTGATGAGAGGCAATCAGAACGGGATCAAATGGTAAAACGGCAAATAAAGGGGAGAGGAATAAAAGATCCCCAAGTATTAAATGCCATGAAGAAGATTCCGCGTCACTATTTTGTTCCTGAAGAATATCAAAAAAAAGCCTATTATGATCATCCCTTGCCCATAGGATTTGGACAAACCATTTCTCAACCCTATATTGTCGCTTTAATGACAGAGCTACTGAACCTGTCTCATGATGATAAGGTACTAGAAATCGGCACAGGCTCTGGTTATCAAGCAGCTATTTTAACAGAGGTTGCTGCAGAAGTTTATACAATTGAAATAATCTCTCAACTTTATCAAAAAACAACTCATTTATTTCAAAAACTAAAATTGCCCGTCCAAACAAAAAGTGGAGATGGCTATTATGGGTGGCCACAACATGCCCCTTATGATGCTATTATTGTAACCTGTGCAGCAGAATTTGTACCACCTGCTTTAATCACCCAGTTAAAACCTGGAGGAAAAATTTGCATCCCCGTAGGCCCTCCTTTCAAAGTTCAAAATCTGCTTCTCATTACTAAAATTGATGAAGAAAGAATTGAGACGGAAGTCATTACCCAGGTAGTCTTTGTTCCTTTAACCCGGAAACCATGAAAGTAAAGCCAATTTTCCCGGCAGCAATTATGCTGCTTACATCAGCAACAATGATCTGCATACAAGTTCTATTTACTAGAATATTCTCATTACTTCATTGGCAAAATTTATCTGCTATAATCATTAGTGTTGCACTATGTGGTTTTGGAATTAGCGGTACGGCTCTGCTATTTTTAAAAAAGCAGCTATCAAAAAACTTTGAAAAACTACTCAGCCTTTTACTCCTGTTATATCCAATCGGCCAGCTACTTGCTCTACTCATTCTTTTTCAATTGCCAATAAACCCCTTTACTATTGGCATTGAACCCATTCAGTTAGTAAATATTGGAATTCACATTATAATATTGTTAATTCCTTTTCTTTTAGCTGCTCTCATTATAGGTATGATCTTATTAAAAGAAAAAACAAATCAAGCTTATTTCTTTAATCTTTTTGGTTCGGGAATTGGCGCTTTTTCTTCAACAGTTTTGTTAACCAAAGTATCACCATTTTTATTATTCGGATTTATTATCCTGTTTTCTCTATTAATATGGTTTATCTATCAAGTCAATCAATTTAATTCGCTGAAATTAGTTAAGGGCTTATTCATTCTACTGATCAGTACTTTTACCTTATTTTTTTGCAATCAATTCTCGACTAATTGGTTATCAGAATATAAAGATCTATCCAGATCTTTATTGTTACCAGAATCAAAGATTATAGCTACCAAACAGACACCAGCAGGAATGATCCATTTATTAGCCACCCAGGGATTAAGAATTTCGCCAGGTTTAAGCCTTCTCTGTCCCTATTCTGTTCCAGAGCAATCTGTGATCTATTTAAATGGCAATACCTATGGCGGGATTATCCCCTTTGATAATGATTTAACAAAACTTAGTTTCTTTGATTATCTACCTGTCTCTCTTGGATACCAGATGATTCACCAAGAACAAAGGAGTAATTGTCTTATTTTAGGAGCAAGTGGCGGTTCGGGTATTTTA
>JAKSBL010000336.1 GCA_022361115.1 Spirochaetota bacterium
TTTATAATTATTTAAAAAATATTACCACTTTTATTTTATCAAAAAAGAAATATTACAATATTTTTTTTATTTTATAATATAATGATAAAAAGATCATAAATAAAGGTTAGCAGTTTAAAAATAATGTAACTTGATAGAAAAAGACAACCAAAGTATAATCTGCAATTCTTTCCCTCTTGGAGTTGAATCTGAAAAGCCGGATAATGCCTGACGGAAAAAAATACTATTATCAAGATAAACGGACAGCGAAGTATTGTTGGAACCAAATCTATAAGAATCAAGTATACTGACAACATGGATCTTTAAAAATTGATGCAGAAAATTGCAGCAGGGAAGTACTACCAAGTATCAATAAATTGATTACAATAATTATAGCATTATATAATTATTGTTAATAAAATCATATAATTAATTTTATATTATTATCATAATAATAATGTATTTTTACAAACGATGCAGTTATATTAAAAATATTATTGACAAAAAAATATTAATTCGTTAAAAACTGTAATGAATTATTTAACAAGGAGATGCTTATGCAAGCAAAAGATTTTTCACAGCCAGTTGAAATGAGTATTTTAAAAACAGAAGAAGCGATATTTTATATCAAACAAAATTTCCAAAAAAATTTAGCCGATGCATTACGTTTATATAGAGTTTCCAGTCCAATTTTTCTTAACAGAAATACCGGTATGCAGGATAATTTAAATGGTATTGAAAAACCGGTTAGCTTTGCTATTTCTGCACTAAAGCAAGATGGTTATGAGGTAGTTCATTCACTTGCCAAATGGAAACGGTTTGCTTTAAAAAAATATGGCATTGATCAAGGCAAGGGGATTTATACAGATATGAATGCCTTACGTCCTGATGAAGAAGATTTATCTACCAGCCTCCACTCTGTGTATGTGGATCAGTGGGATTGGGAAAAAGCAATAAGTAAAGAAGACCGAAATTTAGATTTCTTAAAATCTACTGTAAGAAAAATCTATAATGTCCTGAAACTAACAGAGCATGATATTGAAAAAACCTATGATATCCCTGCTTTTCTTCCAGAAGATGTTACCTTTATTCATACTGAAGATTTGGTCAAAGAGTACCCTGACTTAACACCAAAACAACGAGAAGACAAAATTTGTGAAAAATACCATGCTGTTTTTTTAATTGGAATTGGCGGCCAACTACCTAATGGGGAAATACACGACGGCCGGGCTCCAGATTATGATGATTGGACAACCCCAACTGTGGGTGGTAAAAAAGGTTTAAATGGAGATATCATCTTGTGGCACCCGGTTTTAGAAAAGGCCTTTGAAGTATCTTCCATGGGTATTCGGGTTGACCCGGAAACAATGAAAAAACAATTAGAAATCAGAGATTGTAATGACCGCCTGGAATTACCCTGGCACCAGATGTTAATAAATCATGAATTTCCTTTATCCATTGGAGGAGGGATTGGACAATCCAGGCTCTGTATGTACTTCTTGAGAAAAAGACATATTGGAGAAGTCCAAGTCGGAGCATGGCCGGATGCAGTTGTAGAAGAAAGCAGTAAGCAAGGCATTCAGTTACTTTAATATAAAAAAGCCTGTATCCATAAAGCTGGAGTACAGGCTTTTTGTATTCTATTTTATAATATTAATTCACCCACAACGGGACGATCTGCTGCTTCATCACATCAATTAAGCCTTGGTCAGTAATTCTAATAGATGGAATGACTGAAAGCTGGACAAAGCTGAGGGTCATAAAAAGATCTTTTTCACTGCCGATTTCTTTTAAGGCCTTTTGAATTTGACTCTGAATTTCAATTACCTGATCTGCCGGTTGATCAGACATTAACCCGGCAATTGGAAAGGCTAGATGTGCTAAAACTTTCTGATCTTTTACTACTGCCATTCCTCCATTACTCTCTTGTAAGGTTTGCGCTGCCTTGAGCATGTCTAGATCATTTAAACCTGCAACACAAAGATTATGAGCATCATGACCAACACTTGTTGCAATAGCACCATCTTTGATTCCCAGGCCGCTAATAAAACCTAAAGTCATATTTTTCCCCTGATAACGATCAAAAACTGCTATTTTTGCCATATCCTGATTCGGATCGGCCAGAGCATGACCATTTTCAATGATTGGTCTTAGGTGAACTTCATGAGTTATCAGATCTGTCTCTTCTATCTGAATAGTTCTTACTTTCTCTCCTTCTACAGGAATTCGCAGATCCTCAATTTTAATTTTTTTAATATTAAAACTTTTATCTACTGCAGGCATTTTATGAAAAGAACTTTGAATTGGAGCCATTACTTGCTGACTTTCAACAATAATCTTTCCATTTTTGATCACATCAATGATTTGAAAATTTTTTAAGTCATCTACAAATAACATATCTGCTTTATAGCCGGGTGCGATTGCTCCCATACTTCGAAGATCAAAGTATTTTGCTGTATTAATCGTAGCCATCCGAATAGCCATTAAAGGCTCAACTCCACTGGCAATTGCCTTTCGTACAACATAGTCAATATGCCCTTCATTTTGTATATCAAATGGATTGCGGTCATCTGTACAAAATGAAAAATACATGAAATTATCTTTGTTTACTGCCTTTATCAATTCCTGCATATTTCTTGCGGCACTTCCTTCACGGATAAAAATATGCATTCCCCGGCGAACCTTTTCTAAGGCTTCTTCAAAAGTAGTACACTCATGATCAGAACGGATAAAAGCACTTAAATAGGCATTAAGATCTTTACCCTTTAAAGTAGGAGCATGGCCGTCTATCTTTTTATACTTATGACGCATTATCTCAATTTTGGTGATCAACTCTCTATCCAGAGCAAGTACACCCGGATAATTCATGACTTCTCCCAGAGCAATGACCCTGCGAGGATATTTATCAACCAAACCAAGCATATCATCCGAGCTAATATCAGCCCCGGTTGTTTCATTATTTGTGGCAGGCACAGCTGATGGAATTCCAATATAAACATCTAATGGGATATCTTCAGTCGCTCTTATAATGTACTCTATCCCATTGACGCCCATAACATTGGCAATTTCATGAGGATCAGCAATAATGGTTGTGGTCCCATGGGGCAAAATAGCTTTAGCAAATTCAACAGGTGAAAGCATGGAACTTTCAATATGAAGGTGAGCGTCAATCAAACCAGGAACAATTATTTTTCCCTTGGCATCAATGATTGATTTCCCATTTTCATATTGACCAACACCAGCAATGCGTTTTCTATAAATTGCAATATTGGTTTCTTCCAGATCGCCAGTAAATATATTGAGAATTTTTCCATTTTTAATAATCAAATCTGCTGGTTCGGTTCCCAGAGCAACTGGTAGTAAATCGCGTATTTTCATGAATTCCTTCTTTCTATTGTAAATAATCTTAATGATATTTTTTCTGGGTGTCAATTCATTTCCACAAGAAAAATCAAAAAAAGGTTGATTAATTCTATATTTGTGATAAACTAATAATAAACAGGTGTTTATTTATGCAGATTTTAAAAGAAGAAATTAAACAAAATATTATCGACTCTGCTATTGAAGAGTTTTACCAATATGGCTATGAAAAAGCTTCCATGAGAAAAATTGCTAAAAGAGTGGGAATAACTGTCGGAAATCTATACCGTTATTTTCCAGGTAAAAATGATATTTTTTCTCAAATTGTTTTTCCTGTTTATCATAGAATTGAGCACTGGATTCGTCATCATCATGACGAAATATCTGATGAAATGATTCACTCGATGGAATTAGAAGAATTAATTGTCTGGGGATCTGAAATCATCAGTAACCTGTTTTCAGGCAACCGAAAAATATTCATCATTCTTATTGATGGAAGCCAGGGTTCTGAATATGAGTCTGTTAAAGAAAAAATTCTTGAATTTCAAACCATTCAAATGATGGAGCATATGGAAGGCAAATATCCCCCAGCAAAACGTCATGAAATGAAAGCACTAGCAAGATCCAGTAGTGTTGCTTATATTGAAGGGATTTTAGATCTCATTCGGTCAACTGAAGATGAAGAACAGATGATTAAGAACATAAAAGAATTTATTATTATCATGTTTTCAGGTTTGAAAATATTTATTTAATTTTTTACAACATAAATAAACATATGTTTATTATTAGTGAACAATAATGAACAAACGTTTATTATTATAAGGAGTGTTATATGAAAAACCACAGAATGAATGATTGGTTTGAGCAATTTGGGACAAAAATCTTAATCCGGTTCCGCTGGCTAGTCTTACTGATTATTTTTCTGCTACTTTTTATGGGATTTTTAGGAACAAAAAAAATCACTATGGATTCCTCTAATGAATCTTTTTTTGCAGAAAATGATGAGACTATTGCCCTTAATAATTATTTTAAAGAAATTTTTGGCTCTGAAGAATTTGTTTTCATTCTTATCGAAGCAAATGATGTCTTTTCTCCAGATGTTTTAGCCTATATCAGACAACTTTCCAATGATATTGAGAAAAGATTACCCTTTGTTAAAGAGGTGACGTCATTAACCAGTATTGAGTTTACAGAGGCGATTGATGATGAATTAATTATCGAAGATCTAATTGGCAGCCGGATTCCACATGATTTAACAAAACTGGAAACAATCAGAAAAAAAGCCTTGTCTAAAGAACTTTTTATCAACCGTTTACTAACAGAAGACTGCCAGCACACAGGAATCATTGTCAACTTTGAACGAATTCCTGAACATGTGTGGTTAAAGGTCAATAAAAATTTTTCCCCTGTAGATCAAGCGAATTGGCCTGCGGAAAAAATTATTTTAGCTGATAATATTTTATCTGAACAAGACTTAGAAGCTCAACCAGACCTATCAAAAATTGCTGATGCGCGGAAATTAATTGCTCCGGCTCTGGAAGTCATTTTACAACAAAACACTAATCCAGATATCAATGTTTACCCTACCGGATTGCCTGTGCTTGATTATGGAGCAGATAAAATCATACTTGCCGAAGGGGGAAGGATAGGATTAATTGCATTAGTCATTGCTGTTTTGTTTCTTACTCTCATTTTTAGAAATCCAGTTAGTGTTATTGCACCTGTTATTGTGGTGATTGCAACCCTAGTTTCCATTTTTGGTATTTGCGGCTGGTTTGGAATCACAATGAATCTAACTAGTATTGTTATTGTTCCCCTTATTTTAGTGATATCAGTGAGTTATTCTGTTCATGTGATTAACCATTACCGTTATGGATTATTACTAAAAGGGGACCAATACTCTGCATTGGCTTATATGTTTGCACATGCTGGCTGGCCTTGCCTGGTTACTTCACTAACTACTATTATTGGTTTTGCTTCTTTTTTGTTAGTTCCTATAAAACCGATTCGTAATATGGGAATAATTTGTGCCCTGGGAGTATTGATTGCCTATCTATTGGTAATAACCTTAGTCCCTATTTTTCATTCATTTAGTAAAAGAAAGAGAGGCTCAAATAGGGTAGCGGTAGCACAGAAAACAGCGGCAACTGATGGATGGATGATAAAGTTATCCCGCTTTTCCTTAAAACATGCTGCTGCAACAGGGATGATAACTGCTTTACTGCTTTTATTGATCGGTTTTTTTACATCCCAGGTTGTTACAGATTCTCAAATGACCAATATGTTGGGCAAAAAGGTGGATTTTGTCAAAAACGCTAATTATGTAGGCGAAACATTAGGAAGTATTTATTCATTTGAATTTTTAGTAGAGTTACCAGAACCAGACATGGCTAAAAACCCGGAAGTTCTGAAAACCTTAGAAGAGATTAGTAATCGAATTGAAACCTGGGAAGAAATTAGCTTAACCCTCTCTTTGGCAGACATGATAAAAGACTTAAATAAAACCATGAATTCAAACCAAAATTACTATTACGCCATACCTGATAATCAAGCACTAATTGCCCAATACTTACTTCTCTATGAAATGTCGGGAGGAGAAAACCTCACTGACTGGGTAGATTATGATTTTAAAACTTTACGATTAACTGTGCAGGCCACTGAATTTTCAACCACCTTTACAAATCGATTTGAGCAACTGGTTGCTTATGGTCATCAGAATTTTCCAGAGGGTACCCAGGTGAATGTAACTGGAGACTTGCCTATCATGTTAAAAATCATAAAGCAACTCTCTTTAGGCCAGGTTTTATCTATTTTTATTGCTGCTCTTGTTATCAGTGTTTTTATGATGGTTATATTAGGCTCTGTTAAAGCCGGATTACTCTCCATGATCCCCAACCTTTTACCCATTGGAGTCATTAGCTGTTTGATGGGCATTTTTCACATGTCTATTGATTTAATTACTGTGATGATTGCTCCTATGATTATAGGGATTGCAGTAGATGATACTGTTCATTACTTTATTCATTTTCAACAGGAATATCTCAAAACAGGCAGTTATAAAAAAGCCAATGATGAAACCTTTAAAAAAGTAGGCAGTGCTTTAATCTTTACTTCCGTCATCATCAGCAGTGGATTTCTAGTATTTTCCTTTTCCAATATAGCCAGCTTAAAAAACATGGCCTTTCTTTCTGCTGCAGGTATTCTGACCGCATTAGTAGCTGATTTACTCATCACCCCAGCTATTTTTGTATTTACCCGACCCTTTAAAAAACAATCAAATTTTAAACAAAAAAGAAAATTAATTAATCAGGAGAAAAATTAATCATGAATATTTTAAAAAATTATAAACAAAAAATTTTAAAGGAAAAGAAAATGACCAAAAAATTAGTTCTAATCTCAATTCTCATTGCTATAAGCTTTTCATTGTCTGCTGATCCCAAAGGTGAAGACATTGCCCGCAAAAGCTTTAATCTCCCGGAAGAAAATGACAGCTATTCAATGGCTACCATGGTCTTAATCAATAGTAAAGGGAGCAAAAAAATTCGTAAGCTTGCTATGTATAGCAAAAAAACTACCAAGGGAACCAACTCATTTGTGGAATTTTCAGAACCTGCAGATGTAAAAGGTTCACGCTTTTTAACCATTGGTTATGACAAAGGGGATGATGAACAGCGTCTCTATTTGCCTGCTCTAGGGAAAGTCCGTAAAATCTCCTCATCTAAAAAAGGGGGGAGTTTTATGGGATCTGATCTCAATTATTTTGATATGGAAAGCCGTGATTTTTCCGATTTTCAATATCAATACCTGAAAGACGAGAACCTGGATAACAAGAATTTTTATGTTATTGAGATGATACCAGTTGATGAGAATGCCCCCTATTCCCGGCAGATAGCCTGGATTGCTAAAGACAATTACTTTATTTACCAGATTGAATGTTTTGACAAAGATAAAACAAACCAGCGGATTAAAACCATTGCTTTTTTAGATGTTCAAAAAATTAATGGAATATTAACTGCCCGGAGAATGGTAGTGGATAATCATGAAAAAAATCATAAAACACTACTGCAGATGGATGAGAAAAAAATCAACATAGGTATAAAAGAAAATATTTTTACCATACAAAACTTAACTAAATAAAGGCATTAATATGAATAGAATTGTAATCATCATTTACCTTTGCATCATATTAGCAACTTCTCCGGCAGCCAATGAATACGATGCTCTTTTTGCCGATTTATCAACAGATGCAGGTAACAGTAAAAAAGGGAGTCATTCTGACTTTAACCAGGATAATGACCTCAATTTACCGCAATTTACTTTAAGCTTAACAGGGGAACATAACCTAAACTTTCATATCCCATTTATCCCGGATGAATTAAATTGGGACACTTATACTAAAGCCCCAAAATTCCAAAACCAGTTTGGTATAGAGATCCACTACAAAATTTTAAAACTGATTTCAAACTGGCAGTTGGATCTGATAATGAAATCCAGTGGAAACTGGCAAGAAATTCTTGAGGCAGCTCCACTGGAAAACTACCTCTCTTTAACTCCCTGGAAATTTACTATTAAAGCTGGTTTTCAAGAATTTAGCTGGGGAACAGCCGATGGTTTCAACCCTACAGACCATATTAATCCTGTAGATATGCGAGGCGGTTTGAGTACTGAAAAAATACCTGTTTTATCATTGTATGTAGGATTTTACCCCTTAGACTGGCTTTCCATCGAGTCCATTTATATTCCCTTTACTCAAAAGGATCGCTTCTTTGAAAACATTCCAGATATGATTGAAGAAAACTTTAGTGAATACCAAACGGATGTCACAGAACAATTACCTGATTTTGATTTTACCTCTTTCCAATTAGGCGGTAAAGTGAATTTTTTCTTTCGGTATGCTGATTTCTCTTTTAGTTATTTGTATGATCTGGATTCAGCTTTTACCCCTGATTTTTCTCTCACCAGGCTGGATATTTCCAGCCAGTTTGGTTTACCCAGCGGAATGGTTACCACTTATATTCCTCAATCCATAAAACTTTCCAGAAAGCGGGTGCATCAATTTGGTGCTGATTTCAAAACAACTGCCCAGATATTTGGCATATGGGCAGAACTTTGCTACTCCTTGACTGAAGATTATTTATTAAGCAGCCATCCAATTCGTAATCATACACTCAGCTGGTGTACAGGTTTTGATTTTAACTATGGCCCGGATGATGGATTCTATTTTAGTTTACAGTATACTGGCGAATATATACCAGCTTTTGATCAAACTTTTTATAAAGATTATGATGAAGGTTTGCCAGATGTAAATGAAAAAAAAGGTTATTATGAAGAATATTATAGCCGTCTGTTAGTAAACCAATTAGCTGGCATCAACCAGGGATTGAGCCAGGGTTTGATTATTAATACCAGTTGGGAAATTTTAAACAACAAATTAACACCTGAACTTACTGTTGCTTATTTTTTACCTCTCCTTTATGATTCTATTCATGAAAAAAAATTTGGCAGCCTCTTTATCGAACCTAAACTTGATATTCAACCTATCGATTCTCTGCATATCATTATTGGTGGTGAATTATACTTTTCCTGGCATCAGCTAGCAGGAGAAGATGTACAAATCTATGAAGCTGATCAGATAGGTGCGAATTATGGTAACTCCAGTATTTACCTGGAAGTGAAATACAAATGGGGATTTGAATTTCATAAATAAAAAAAACCCTTCGATTTATCTTATTTATGATATTATACCAATAACTGATCAGTTTAAAAAAACAAAA
>JAKSBL010000291.1 GCA_022361115.1 Spirochaetota bacterium
GCTCCTGGTTTTTATCTGAACGGCAAGGATTATCCCCCATTGCAGATTAGCTTCAAGGAATCCCCCCAATATATGGTAAAACCTAATAAAATTGAAACCATTGGAATTAAAGAAAATGTCTCTCGGAACTGGATGGCTTCTATTCAATCTGAAGAAAAAGTTCAAAATTTTCCTCTTAGATTAAAAGCAATAGCATGTGGAACTGACACTTGTCAAACCATTGATGATGAGATCACTTTAGTTGTTGAATAGCACAAGCCATCACTCAAGCAATATATCATTTTCAAATTGTTTTACTTTAACTCAAGAATTTCATCAAGATAGAAATCCGTGATTTTCAGTGCCTTTCCGCTTCGCTGCCTTGTGGAGAGTACTCCACTGGGTTTGTGTTTGTGAACTCTTCATCATATACTTTCTCACACTCTGTCTGCAGCTCTGCAAGCTACTTTTTATCCCCTTTTTTGAATTATTCCATAATATAATCCAGTGCCTGCTGAGTCATTTTCTTAAATTCCCAATCTTCAGGATACCAGTGGCCGGCAGATTTATGGAACACTGTCATCAAGGGGAATTTGTTTTGCTTTAACTTTTGAAGAATCTTTTGAATATCTTCTTCCCCTTTATTCATTTCTCCTTCAAAAATTACCCCTTTCATTCCTCTGTTTAAAGCCCCCTGAATATTATCATCTGTTAAATTCGGGATCATAGAGGGACATAAACAAATAAAGCCTTTAACAGAAATATGATTTGCCAGCACACAATACAAAGAAGCCATAGATCCACCAGAAAAACCAGCTAAAATAACTTTTGATTTATCAATAGAATACTGAGCAAGTACTTGATCATAACTTTGTTTCATATCTTTTATAGATTGTTCATAATCATTGGTCCAGATAAAACCTTTAGAAGATACTTTTTGAGAAGATTGAATATAGGCAATAACAAAGCCTTTTTCTAAAAAGTACTCAGGCAGCCAGCATTCTTTCGTAATATTAAGATCATTATTATCACCATGCTGAATCATTACCAGAGGATAAAGTTGGTTATCATTGTAATCTGAAGGGGTAAAAATCTCATATTTAACTTTTACATTTCTGTTTTGCTCATCCCGTATATTTCTGGTTTTTGTTAATAAATCCTCATAACCAGTAGTTTCTTTTATAGCACTCCACCAGGGGGAATCAATATCGTAATAGTACCCTTTATCTAAAGCTTTAATGAGATTGTCTGTACATTTCTGATAATCTTTGTTTTCCCGGTAACAGATAGAAATATACAGCAGAGCTTCACACTCTTTTTCAGGAAATAGTTTCATTCCTTCTCTTAGCAACTCAATAGCTTGTGAATATTTTTTTTTACTAAAATAATGATCAACTTCTCTGTCTAATTGGCGATATGTTTGATATTTCATTTTTTTCTCCTGATTTATTCTTTTTTCTCAAAATTAATTTGTAATAAAAACAGAATAAACTATTTTCACTGACACAAACCTGTCAGTGAATAGAAAAAAAGAAATCAGAATAATATTTAGAATTTAAAGAGATTTATTAACTCATTGAAGCTTCCAGAGGTACAGTTAAAAAAACCTTTGTAAATAAAGAGTTATTTCAACTTGTTTCCTGTTTTGGGTTTTCTCTTGGCATTAAGTAATACTACCAGTGATTCAAGATCAGATTGTTCCAAAATTCTGATCCATATCCAGCGACCATCCCGCAGCTGCTCTGTAGCAGCAAAAACTTGCTTGATGTTTTCATTTAGATTGCTTTTACGGGCTTCTACCTTTTCAGCCTCTTTTTCTCCAAGCACGATCAAAATAGAAAAGGCATCTTCCTCCGGAAAAAAATAGCAAAGTGTCCTGCCGCTTTTTTTATAGCGGACAGCCCAGCCGTATTTCCTGGTAAAAAAGACTAGCTCGGGCTTAAAATCATAATTTTTTTCAACATAGCAATGGATTTTTTTCCACAATTGAACTCTGTTTCCGATCAGCTTCAGGATGTCATCTTCAGAAGGCTTTACTGCTTTATTTAATATTCTATCAAACTGCATACTGTTCTCCTCTTATTCTATAATGGTAATAATAAACTCACACCAGTTGTCGCCATTGAGGATTGATCGAGCTAGCTTTACTTCAACCGGTTTTCCCAAAGCTGCCTGAAAAAACTGTTTGTTAAATTCCACAGAACACTGGCAATAAGTAGCTGTTTCAAACAACTCTTTGGAATGTCTTACTTGGCCGCAAAAGCACCGGTTGTGTTTCCCGATTATGGTATGACTGTCTATCAATTTATATTCAAGTTCTCCATCCTTAACTTCATATTTGCTTAATTTATTTAAAAAATCTTCAATAGAAGTTGAATCAGTCATCAGCTTTTTAGCAGTCTTGCGCTGACCATTTCCACAGCATTTTGCACCGCAGCTATTCATTACTTTTACAGCTTTATCCTGACCTACTTTCTCTTCAAGATGACAGATAGCATTCTTCCACCATACCGCCTTTTGTTCAGAATACAGCTTGTCATACCTGTCACAATCCTGCATAATGTATAACAAAGTATCTTCGGAAACCTCTTGTGCTACAATCCTGCAAAATCGACCTATCCTGCCGCCTTTAGGTAATTGTTCTTTCGTTAATGTGTTGTTGTTACGCATACAATTTTCCTCCTGGTTGCCTTGATTTTAGCAAACAGTCATGACAGCAATATGTCAACTTTAAAAAAAAACAAAAAGATTTCTTTTGCGGTATTCTTCAATCTCCTGACGTTTTATTTTTGTACTTTCTGTTTCGATTGTTCTCTTTTCTTCAGCCATTTTTTGATACCACTCATAAGACCATATGTATTATGCATTTTATACTTCTTAAGAGGTATATTTTTTAGTAAGGCTTCCCAGGATTTCTCTAAACTTCTCTCTTAATGAATCTGGTCCCAGGATTTCAGATTGATCATAATTGCAAAAAGCAAACTCGATTATATATTCCAGGAGAATTTCTTTGGTCAACAGGATTATTGCCTGATCATTTTGTTCTAATATTTGAGAATCCTTAAACATATTATCATTCTTCACAGTATTATAAAGAGAAAGACTTAGTTTTAATCGAGCTGATAGTTTGATTTGTTTTTCCTTATAAATCTCATTTTCCCAGCAAAATTCCATGAGATTCTCTGCATCAGGCAATTGAAAAGTTTCTTCTGATAGTTCTAAATGAGTTATTCTGTCCAAACGGTAACACCAGATTTTATCATCTTCTGTTGATTGAGCGTACAAATACCAGCCTCCTGACCAAAAATTAAGGAGGATTGGTTTAATCATCAATTGTTGTGATTTCCTTCTGGCCGGGAAATAATAAGTCAGTTTGAGTATCCGATTTTCTAAAAAACTAGTCTTAATAAGAGGGAAGTATTTTTTATCCTCTAATTGAAGATACATAGATTTTAAATTAAAAACAATTCTACCTAATATTTGTTTTGCTTTCCTTTTATTTTCCTCATTCATAATGTTTTTGATTTTTAAAAAAGAGGACTCTACTAAATCACTGAATCCAGGTATTTTCGTCTCGGTAATTAACTTATCAGCAATAGCGAGAGCAAGTACTTCATCCTGGGTGAAGGAAACGGAAGGAAGAAAATAATGATCTAATAATTCATACCCTCCCTCCTTACCTGATTCAGCTACTAAAGGGATATCCATCTGACAAAGAGCATCCATATCTCGATAAATCGTTCGAATATTCACCTCTAATTTATCTGCTAATTGACGTGCAGTGAGTCTGCCATAATTCTTTAGGGCCAGTACAATAACTAGTAAACGTTCAATTTTTTTCATTTTTTTATTTCCTGGAAATAATCCAATTTACACTAGTTGTATAGCTGATTGGCTTCAAAGACTGATAGAGAAAAGTACTGGGTGCCGGGATATGTGCTGAACCAATGTAGCAGAGTTTTCCTCCTAACTCAAATTGACGTTTAAAACACTCCTGGACAACAGCCTTTGCCAATCCTTGGCGTAAAAAATCAGAATGGCAGCAGACAGGATCAATACCACAGATTCCATTATCTGGATTAACTATACCCCGACAGTAGGTTGCTATCCTCCCTTTTTCATCTCGGATAACCAGGTTTAATTTGGGATTATACAGAGGATTTTGAGAAAAAGTTTTTTGGATTGTAACTAGTGAATCCGCACTATGTTGAGATCGAAAAGCATTAATAATAACTTCAGCAACTCCTTTTAATGAATCTTCATCCTCAACACTTACTGAATCTATAGAATATCCTCCAGGAAGTACTGGTATTTTTGGTACAATAGACAGATCATATTCCCATTCATGGCCACCCTGGGTCTCTTGCTGAAATCCAAAATCTTTTAGAATGTCCATGAGCCATTCTTCAGTATCTGAAAATTCTAACCGCAATTTATTTCTCTTAAACAACCAGTTGTCCTTTAGCCAGATCAGGATTTCTTTGAGATTTTCCGGATCTCTGTCTTTAGTCAAAATACAAACATCCTCCTCACCAGACTCTGAAATTATCACTGCCTGTAAACGCTTATCCTGCTGAAACAAAGCTGAGTTATCTTTAAACCAGTCAGGATTATCTTTTAACTTCAGAGTATTTCCTCCCCATCGCCAATCTACAAAACGTCCAGCTTCCCAACCCCAAATTTTTTCAGAAACAGGGCTGATGTTTTTTATGAAATCTATTACTTCATCAAGGTTTTGATCATTTAGTTTTTTATAAATAAGACTCATAGGAATATCCTTAGTGGAAGATCAGGTAATTTGATAAATTGTATTATCATAATCGACACTATAAAAGCTTAACTTCAGCCTCTTTTTAAGCATCACTCAGTAAGACATTTTTAAATTTAGTTGTTTTAAAAGTCCATTAATTCAAAATATTATTTTAAACTTATGTTTCTAAAAATAAAGACCCCTGAACCTCAAAAGAATCCAGGAGTCTAAGGTGGAAACCGAACTGGTTATTTTGTTAAAAATTTAGGTTTAAAAATATTGAGTAAAGTTGGCAACAGAGTCATTGCTCCAATAGAAGAAGTAGCCATAATTATAGCAGTTAAAATACCGGTATCAATCAGAGGGGAAAAATTAGAGAATATTAAAACTGCAAAGCCCAGGCCTACTGAAGTTGCATTAAATATAATAGCCTTTCCTGAAGTGATCATAGTATTTTTTGTTACAACTTCCAGGTCAGCTGTTTTTTTCCTTTGATGATGATAAGCAGAGAGAAAATGTATTGTGTAATCGACTCCCACACCAATAGCAATTGAAGCAATCATTGCTGTAGCAATATTCAATTCAATTCCAAAAATCCCCATAAATCCGAAGTTTAGTAAAATAGAAATGGATAAAGGAGTTACCCCAATAAAACCAGCAACAAAGGATTTAAAGGAAAGGGTTATAATAATAAATACGACTAATAAAGAAAGGAGCAAGCTATAAACCTGACTGGAGACTACCAGATTATTTAAAGCCAGTTGTAATTCAGCTCCTCCAGTAATTTCAGCTGAATATCCAGCAGGAAAGTGCTCCTTTTCAAATTTTTTAATATCATTAATAATATTGGTAGTGAGTTCTGCATTAGAGCTATGCATAAGAATAGTCATCCTGGCCCGGTCCGGTTCCATAATATCAGTACCGGCATAACTATCCAAACTACCTGAATAAAGTAAAAGATATTGAGCTATAAGAGATTTTAATTCATCTTGATCCGCCAGATCATATTTTTGAGGATGATAAGGAATTTCATTATATTGTGCCCCCTGATAATTAAACTCTTTATTGATTAACTGGACAAATTCATCAGCTGTTAAATTTAATGCTTCTGCATGAGCTAATGAGCGGTTTAAGATTTTTACAAACTCTTTTTCAGTTAAAACTACAGCTTCATCCTCAAAACCTTCCGGGTTATGCATAACCTGATTCATTCTTTTAATCATATCATGAAAGCCAATAACTTTACCAATTTCACTATACTTACTTTCTAAGTAATCAGCTAAATTATCCATTTGCTTTAAGATTTTAGGATGAGCTAAGTCGCCATCATTTTCCCCTTTAATTTTAACTTCCAGAATATTGGTTCCGGCAAAGTATTCATTTAGAAAAACATCAGCAATTCTAATGGTGGAATCTGGCTTAAAGTACTTAATAATCTGGCTATCGATTTTGATTTTAGTAATTCCATAGATCGAAAGGCCAATTAAAAATACACTTAGGACTAAAATTCGATACTGCCGCTTAGCCAGAAAATGATAAACCCCCAGCATCATTTTTGTCATAAAACTAGTTTCTCCGGTCATTTTTTCACCAGAAGATTTTAATGCTTTATGTCGCAATAAAAGGATAGAAGGGATTAAAACAACTGCTACAAATAAGGCAGTAAATACACCAAGGGCTGTAAAAATACCAAAATCTTTTAAAGGAATTATTGGACTGGTTATTAAAGCTAAAAATCCCACTGAAGTAGTTAAAGCTGCCAGAAAAACTGGTTTTCCCACTGTACTGAGAACATGAAAAACAATCTGTCTGTGTTCTTGTTCCGAAATCTTACCAGTGCCTTTGTCAACAATTTCTTCATAATAATGCGTGATGATGTGAATCCCATAAGCACTACCAACTGCAATTAATATGACTGGAATACAGGTGGAAACAATCGTTATATTTTTTCCTAAAATAACCATGGTCCCGATCGCCCAGGTTGTACTGACCACAACTGTTAAAGTGGGTAAAATCACTCCTCCTAACCGTTTAAATGAAAAGAAAAGGATTAGTAATACTAATGCAACGACAAAAGGAATCAGTACTATCATATCTTTAATCATATAATCACCAACTACTACTGTAACAGCAGGCAAACCAGAAACATAAAATTCCAGATCATTATTTTTATACTGATCTAAAACCTGCATAATTGCATGGTAAGCAACTTCATGTTCATGAGTTTTAATTTTTCTTGGAATCGAAGATTCAATAGTTGTCTCTTTATCTGGGGCAGTACGAAAAATCAGTTTAAATTCATTAGTATTTTTGTTGATCTTTCCTCGAAGATGTTCACTTTTTAATCGTCCCTGGTTATCTGGTTGAATGGTAAAACTTTCACCACCAATAGTATAACTAAACTCTAAGGTGGTTAGATCTTCTGGAACTTCCATAAAAGATCCAAAGTATTTTTTTTGCTCACCATTTCCCTGACCTAAATTAAAATTGCTGGTAATTAACTTAGCCAAGACACAAGTTGATTGAAAATCCTCTGAATAAAGGTTATTTTTATAAATGTCCCAGGAAATAAGTTTATTTTTAAACTCTTTTAATTCTTCTTCTGATTCTGGAAGATACTCTGCCAAAGGCCCAACTTCCAAACCGCCGTCAATTCCTTCAATAAAATCTGCATTAGTTATAGAAGTTACTTCATCAATATAGGGAGCATGCTCACATTGATAAGTAATATCATCAATAATTTTCAGATTTTCATTAGTAATAATTTTAC